>NZ_BDGT01000021.1 GCF_001748285.1 Thermogemmatispora onikobensis
ATTTACTACTTGCCTGGTGGGCCAGGCGAGGCGCTGGCGGCCTCAGGCACTGCCTCACTCCGCCCCTGGCAGGCTGCTGAGGCCCGGGCCTCGCGGGCAATGCTCAGGAGATCGGTGCGGATGTTGGTGAAGTGTTCACGTAGGGCTGCCATTTCGACCTGGTCGCCGCGGATACGCAGCCAGATGCGCCGCTGGGGGAAGTAGAAGGTGATACACAGGCTAAGCACCAGGACGACGGCGATCGGCCAGATGAGCGGGGCCCCGGCGTCGCGCGTGACTAGCAAGACGGTGGCATCGCTGGCGGCATCCAGCCTGATGGTCCACTGGCCATCGACGCTTTTGCCGCTCTGGCCAGGTGAGAGGCGCAGCAGGGCTTTGTCTTCATTGTTGCTGGTGCCCGGCGTGCCAATGGCGATGAGCAGCACAGGATGGGCAATCTGGGAGAGATGCTGTCCTTCGGCATGGATGAAGAAGACACCCATCGTGTAGTTGGTGCCACCGATGGGGATGCCGCGTGCATAGTCGACGACACCATTGCCCGAGGGCAGGGTGTTGCTGCTGTCGAGAATGACGGCATCGTGATAGAGGACGTTGCCCTGGGCGTCGGCGATGGTGATGACCGCCGAGGCGACCAGTGAGGATTGATGGAAGGTGATGCCATTGTAGGTCAGCGGGTCGTTGACGCGCAGGTGGTCGCTATGGGCCACTAGCTCACCGTCGCGGTAGACGCTCAGGTCGGTGACGTAATCGACGGGCTGGCCAGTCTGCGGATCAAAGCGCGCGGTGAAGTGGTTGACGCGAAAGCTGATGTTGTGAGGCGTGCCGCGCGGGTAGACGACGGCGCTCTCACCGGTCGGGAGAGCCTGGTCGAAGCTAAAGCCGGCCAGGGCGTCGCTGAGGCTGATGATAGGAGCCGGCAGGATGCGCCGCGCCGGGCTGTTGAGCGGAAAGCCGTGCCATTGGCTGATCATGCCCGCCAGTAAGAGGGCCACGAGCGAGGCGTGGAAGACAAAGGTGGAAAGGGTGGCCCAGGTGTTCTTGTTGGCGTAGAGATAGGTGACTTCGCTGTTGCTTACGGTGTCGCTCTCGCTGCGGACGCGATAGCCACGACGCCGCAGGGCCTCTCTGGTCCAGGTAATGGCATCAGGATGGCTGAAACTGGCTCGCTCCAGGGCATTCTGATAAAAACGGTCGCTGCGCCGGATGAGCGGATGGGCAAAGTTTTGCCAGATGGCCGGCGCCCGATTGAGGGTGCAGACGACGATGCTGAGCGCCAGTATGCCCAGCAGGAGCATAAAGTACCAGCTTGAGAAGATGGTGAAGAAATGCAGCCAGTCGTAAATGGGCGTTAGCGAGCCGTACTGCGGCAGGGCGTTCTGCTGCAGCCAGGCCTGATAGGCCGTCGGGTCGTTGAGTACTTCGCCCGGCGCCTGCGGGAAGTAGATGCCCAGGATACAGACAATGATGATGGAGACAATCAAAAAAATAGCTGTGCGCACCGAGCTGAGCCAGCCCCAGAGGGCATCAAGCGGGTGCCGTATCGCGTAGGCCAGACGCTTCTTGAGACGCTGGCCAGGGCTGAGCCGGGGCGCGACAGGCCGTTTCTTGCTTGCCACGGGCCGCGATCGCCGCGCCGCGGAGCCGCGCCGCGGTTGCTTGAGCAGTGTCGCCATGAGAATCTATGGTCTTTCCTTCCTGCCTGCTGGCTGAAATGGAACGGTTCTTGCCTGGTCAGTTGCTTAGTTGCTTGCTTGTTTGTTGGTCGAGTGCCACCGGTTGCGTCTCGGGTTCTTGTAGTATGATAGAGCAAGGGTGGCATTCTGACAAGCGTCCGCCTTCCGCAGGGCGCTCGCCCTCAGCCGCGAAGAGAGAGGAAGAGGTCCTCTGGACAGCCATCTATGGTGTCCCCTGGCCTTTGTCTCCGTAAGCAGAGGCGCCAAAGGGCCTGGCACAGACACAGGCAGTCTATCCTCTTTGTTGTTGAGGAAGAGCTGCCTGACATCGGGAGCCACTGCACCCGCCTTGGGCCTCTGTCTGGTTGCTTGAGCCACTATCATTTCTACCACGTCGAAGAGAGAGGAGTTGTGTTTATGGCTGATGAACGTCTTCGGAAGCTGGCCCAGGTCCTCGTCCATCACTCGCTAGAGCTGAAGCCTGGCGACCGACTGCTGATTCAGGCCCCTACTACAGCCTTTCCCCTGACACAGGAGGTTTTCCGTGAGGCGATCCGCACTGGCGCTCATGTGATCGCAGTGGAGACGCTGCAGCCGGCATTAGCTGAGCTGCTGCTACGCGAGGGCAGCGATGAGCAGCTCACCTATGTTTCGGAGTTGGAACGCTCGCGCGTTGAGCAATACACGGCCCGCCTCTATGTTTGGGGGGAAGAGAATACGCGCGCCCTGGCCGCGGTGGACCCGCAGCGCCTGGCTCTCTATCAGCGGGCGCGCCAGGCATTGGTGAGCCGGAGACTAGAGCGTGAGGCCAGTGGCGAGGCCCGCTGGTGCGGTACGCTGTTTCCGACACACGCTTATGCCCAGGATGCCGGGATGTCTTTGAGCGCTTATGAGGAGTTTGTCTTTACGGCAGGAATGCTGGATGCGCCTGATCCGATCGCGGCCTGGCGCCGCGTTTATGAGGAGCAGCAGCGCATCGCGGCTTTTCTGGAGCAGCACGATGAGCTGCATATTGTGGCCCCCGGAACCGATCTACGGCTGCGCGTGGGAGGTCGCCGCTGGATTAATTGCGCCGGCAAGCAGAATTTCCCGGATGGCGAGGTCTTTACCGGCCCTATCGAGGATTCGCTCTCAGGCACTATTTGTTTTAGCTATCCGGCTTTCTATGAGGGCCATGTGGTCGATGGGGTGTGTCTGACGTTCGAAGAGGGCCGCGTGGTGAAGGCAACGGCCCGCTCTGACCAGGCTTTTCTGGAGGCAATGCTGGATGTTGACCCCGGAGCCCGCACAGTCGGCGAGGTGGCTTTCGGCTTGAATTACAATATTCAGCGCTTTACCCGCCATACGCTCTTTGATGAGAAGATCGGGGGAACGATGCATATGGCCCTCGGGGCTTCGCTGCCGGAGAGCGGTGGGCGCAACCGGTCGACGATCCACTGGGATATGGTGAACGACCTGCGCGAGGGCCGCGTCTATGCCGATGGCCAGCTTTGCTATGAGCATGGGCGCTTTTTGATCTGAGTAAGAGAGCCGGGTCTGTGGCCCTCTCGAGGCGAGCCAGGGAGAGAGCGCGCCGCCCTCCCTCACCGATAGAGTTGCTGCTCGTTTGCTCTCTGGCTGGGCCTGGCTCGCCTGTGGAGATATGAGCTGGGGGTCTGGCTTTCGCCTGCTCTCTTCCTCCCTCCCTCTCTCGCTTATCCTGCTTTGCGTCCGTGCCAGAGGGTCCAGCACTCCTGAGCGATAATCTCGCCTCCGCTCTGCTCGTGCTGGGCCAGGTGTTCTTCAAGAAAGGCGATGTAGGCGAGCAATTCGTTGACCTCCTCTTCGCTCATTTCGTAGAGGGGGGCATTCAGCACGTAGCTCATCAGTTCTTCGGCCAGGGCGCCGCTGTTGGGATAGGCGCCGCGCGTTTCCCAGAGCGTGCGCTGCTGAACGTCGCGAAAGCCCACGTCTTGCATGATCTGGCGTACTTCTTCGCGCTTGAAACGCGCCAGGACGCGCTGGTCGACGAGACGCGGATAGCGGGCAAAGAGGTAGCCCCAGATATGGGTTTTGCTGCCTGGCTCCAGAAGATCTTCGGGGGTCTGGTCCTGGATGAGCAGGCAGCCACCAGGTTTGAGCAGGCGATAGGCTTCGATGAAGCAGGGGCGCAGCTCTGTCGGACGCAGGTCGCGCAGCAGGGCGCGCATGAAGGCGATGTCGTAGCGCTCGGCCAGGAGGCCGGTGGCCAGGGCGTTGCCGCGCAGGAATTCGATGTTGCGCTGGCTTGCGCAGCGCTGGCGCGCCCGCTCTAGTTGCTCTTCAGCGCTGTCGAGGCCGATGACATAGGCAGCCCCCAGCTCGGCCAGAGCCTGGGAGTAGAGTCCATCGCCGCAGCCAAGATCGAGGACAAGCTTGCCGCTGGGCGGGATGAGGGTGGTGACCGCCTCCAACCAGGCGGGATCAGGGCGGTCGCTGGTCTGTAGCAGCCCTTTTTTTTCTGAGTAGACTCGGGTCGCCATTGTTCCCGCTCCTTCCTGTGTGACGCACACCAGATCGGCGCGCACCGCTCGACGCTCAGGTGAGGTGCCGGGGGGCGCTCAGCCCGCCTTTGATGTAGGCTTTGACTCCCTCCGGTCCGCGAATACGCAGCCAGAGCGGCCCGCGCTGCGGTGCAAACTGTAATTCAAAGGTGAGCAGGGGAGCACACTCGCGCTCGCTGCTGATGAGCGCAAGAATGGCCGCGAGCTGTTCTTGCGTGTCGTTGAAGCGAAAGGCGTAGCCGTCCTTGAGTTCTTTGACCTCCTCGGCCTCACGGAAGAGGTCGAGGTTGCTTTCGCGGCGCCGCATGATCCGTCCCTGCTCTCCGCTGCTATCTTCGCTGGACATCGCTGATTCTCGCACGCTCGTCTTGGAGCTGACTGTGACTCAGGTTCCGTTGCTGCTACTGTTGAGCTAATCTACATCTATCTCTATGATATGTATCAGTGTATCACTGGCAGAAGCAATTTGCCTACCCTGGGGGGACCAGGCGAGGCAGCGAATCCAACGCTGGTGTCCGCTGTAGCTGAGCAGGGTTGTGCCAGTGCTGGCTTGCCAGAGCAGGAGCGAGCAGTCGTCGCCCGCGGAGGCCAGGAGCTGGCCATCCGGCGACCAGGCCAGGGCTTTCAGGGGACGGCTATGACCACGATAGGTGGTGATGAGCTGTGGCTGAGGAGCCTGCGGTCGCCAGACCAGGACCCGCCTGTCGGCTCCGCCCGAGGCGATCAGCCGACCATCTGGCGACCAGGCGGCACAGTAGACAGGCCGACCATGCTCGCTGAAGCGCAGGCCACGCTCAGCCTGGGGCGCAGCAGCGGGGTCGCTGTTGTTGACAGTCCAGATGTCTACGTAGCCGTCAAAGCTGGCGCTGAGCAGCTGCTCCGCACTGGGTGACCAGCCGACGGCGAAGAGCCGGTACTGCTGCTGGTCGGTGAAGAGGCAGCGCCCGCTACGGCTTTCCCAGAGCTGGAAGCTGCTGTCTCCATAGTCACCGCCTGAGATGAGATAGTCGCCATTGGGGGACCAGGCCAGGGAGCGCACGAAGCGCCGATGGCCATGATAGATGAGCCGGCAGCGCTGAGGCGAGGCGACTTCCCACAGATGGACAGCTCCCGCGGTGTCGCCCGAGGCGAGTAGACGGCCATCGGGAGACCAGGCCAGGGAGAGAATGCACTGCTCGTGACCTGTGTAGACGGCGAGGGGTTCAAGAGCACCCTCAGCGGAAGACTGCCAGAGGCGTACGGTCCTGTCGCGTCCGCCCGAGGCAAGAAGCTGGCCATCTGGCGACCAGGCCAGGGCAAAGATCGCATCGCTGTGACCGGGGCAGTATCTGGCTCTTTTTGTGCGCATGTCTGACCGACCTCTCTCTCCTGTTTCCTGGTGAGGCAGAGCTGCGGTCTCTTCCATCCTGCCGGGACGTACAGACTCTCCGAGGGCGAGCGCCTGGAAGGGTTGGGAGGAAGGGAGGGCTGCCCATCACGACGGCAGCGCCTTTTCTTGGCCCGGTCGTTAGTGATGGGCGGCGGTTGGATTTCCGGCCAGGAGGTGCCTGCCGCCCAGGAGAGCAGGCACCTCCTGGCCGGGGCTAGTGTTCACTAGGGCCGCCGGTCAGGAGGTTGATCGCATGCGGCAGCACAGGCAGGATCGTCTCCAGGCATTCTTTGACGGCCTTGGGGCTGCCCGGCAGGTTCACAATGAGTGTCTGCCCGCGCGTACCGGCGATCCCGCGCGAGAGCATGCCGAAAGGCGTCTGGTGCAGGCTGGCGGCACGCATGGCCTCGGCCAGGCCCGGGGCCTCACGCTCGATGACAGCCTTTGTTGCCTCGGGCGTGACATCGCGAGGAGCCAGGCCGGTGCCGCCGGTCGTCAAGATCAGGTTCAGCCGTTGCTCGTCGCACCAGGAGCGCAGCACGGCCTCGATCTGGTCCCGCTCATCGGGGACAATAGCGGCGGCGCTCACCACAGCCTCGGGTAGCCGGGCCACGAGAGAACGAATGGTTTCGCCACTCGTATCCTGGCGTGTCCCACGGGCGGCGCCGTCACTGATGGTCAGCACGCCAACCGTAATCATCGTACCTCTTCACCCCCTGGGGGCTAAGGCGCGCATAATAGCGCCGATCTGCCGACGTGGCCCATAGAGCCAAACTGTGTAGGTTTCTCCCTGCTCTTCTTCTTCAACAATGCACTGCATCTCACGCGCCAGACGCCGGGCGATGTCGAACATCTGACCGCGCTGAGCGATGCTGCGACTTTGTGTACGCAGGGCGATCTTGCCGAGCCGCTCATCCTGGCTCAGGCCGGCATTGATAAGGAGGGCCAGCTGATCCAGGCCAAAGACGACCTGCAAAGGGGGGATCTCCTCGCCCGCGCCCCGCACAGCGGCAGCAGCCGCAAGAGAAGCAGCCATCTCTCCCTCGCCTGGTGTCTCAGACGCCTCGACCTCGTCTGCGTTCTGCCTGGTCTCCGCTTCCGGTCCTGCCAGCGAGGCCGGGGCCTCTTCCAGCTCCTCCCGCTGCCGCTGAGCCACGCGCTCATAGACGTCGCGCAATCTGGCCTCGATCAGCTCGCGCCCTTCTGGGGGCACGTTGTCGCGAGGATGGACATAGGCCAGTAGACGGTTGGGCGGATCGGAGTAGATAAACGGTCGCCGCGCTAAAGCCCGTCGCCCACACGAGGGGCAGGTGACTACGTTGAGGCGACCCGCCAGGACGGCATAGCGCAGCTGGGGGTCACGCGCGACGTTGACATATTCATAGACCTGGCATTCAAAGCCATGTCCACAGCGACAGATCAGCTTGTAGCTGGCTGTCCGCGATGCTAATTGCGACATAGATGATAGCGCTTCGAAAATGACATCCTCTCCAGCGAAATGAACCACACGAGCACGAAACATCTCTATCATATCACATCGACATCGACATCGAGGCCAGCCCAGGGGGCCAGGGCAAACACGTAAGAGACTCGTCACCACACCAGCTCTCGCTGCTCCTCTGACGAATGGCAAACGGTCGCTCGCGAGCGCCCACTCAGCCCGGCGTCACCTCAGCGCCGGCGGCTTTTGCTGAGGGCCTTGGAGGAGAAGGTGAAGCTCAAGCCCTGGCTCTCGATGAATTGCTGGAAGTGGGCATAGAACTCGCTGCGATCCTGGAGGGTGATGACGGCGACGGCATCGGCAGTTTCGATGGCATAGGGATAGCCCTGACCTCCGGCGATGATTTCGGCTCGCACGACATCAATGATGGGATCAAGCAGGCCCTCGTCGACGATCCAGCGCGGGAACTCAAGGCGGGCTGGCGGGCGCTGACTAACGGCCTGTAGATAGCAAAAGGCGATGCGCTCGCGGTAGGGACCGTAGTGGTCAAGGACGTCGCCGCGGGCACAGATCATGGCAGGGGTGCGATCGCCCCAACGCAGGCGCCCCTGCCAGAGCAAGGCGTCGTGAATGCGCTTGGTCTCGCGCAGCAAGGGCTGAGGCTGCATGGCGTCGAGGCGCAAGAGCATGGTGATGATATCGCGCGCATAACTGGTGTCGATGTAGCCAATCAGAGGCACGCGAAAACGCTCCGAAGCCTGCAGCAGGGAAACGGCCCCGGCGATGTAGCGCTCGCGGTAGGGGCTGGGCATTGTCAGGGCAAAGGAGACGACCAGGGAGCCATCGAAGAAGACTACGGGACTGTGGACCGGTTCGTCGGGCCGGCGCTGACGGGCCAACTGCTCCATCTGACTGCAGAGGGTCTCGACCTCGAGCTGGAAGCGGCGCAGCGAGACCTGCAGTTCGGAGTAGGGGTAGCCGCTGGGATCAACGTTTTCGCTGGCGGCCTCCTCCAGGATTTCATCGGGTGTCAGCACTTCGAGGCGCACGTCTTTGACGTAAGGGCGCCCGCGCTGGTGGGGGTTGACAAAGAGGCCAACCTGGACCAGGGCCACGGGGATCGAGGCATCGCGCCAGGGCTGAAGCTGGCTGCCATCAACGGCCAGGGTCGTAATCCCTTCGATGCACTCCGCCCACTGCCGCGCCTGTTCGTGATTGGCGAAGCGCCCGGCAAAGCGAAAGACGGGGCCGTGATAGTCCTCCTGAGTAGCCGTGACGAGCCAGCGATCGAACTCGATCGTCGGGCGCGCTCCCGCCGGCGGCAGACCCTCCCCGCCAGGCGGGAGGTGCTGCTCTAGATGGGCGCTTGAGCGGTAGCGCCGATAGAGGGTCTCGAGAGCATGGCGATAGGCCCCCAGCTGATCGCTGTACGTTCCACTGTAGAGCGTGAACTGGTCCCGTTTGCTGGCCAGGGCGGCTAGTAGCTTCCCTCTATGGAGCATGGGCGTGTTCCTCCTCCCGCTCAAAGGCTGCCTGCCACTCTTCTTCACTGACCACGAGCGTCTCGCCGTTTTCTTTGCGCAGGCGGATCAGGCTGTCCAGTCCCTGCTCAAAGGTATCGTCATGGCTGATGACGATGAGCTGGTCAAAACCGCGGACGCGCCGGATCTGCTCGGCGAGATTGGTGCGACGAGTGCTGTCCATGTTCTGCGTTGGTTCATCGAAGAAGGCGATGGTCAGATTGGAGAGCTTTTTGAGGAGTGCCAGGCGTACGGCCAGGGCGGCGCTCATCTGCTCGCCACCGCTGAGCTGGGCAAAGGTGCGCGTGGCGCTGCGGCTGCGGACGACAATCTCATAGTCGTCCTGCCAGCTCAGTTGCGCACTGCGATCGCCCATGATCTCCCCAAAGATACGATTGGCTTCGGCGGAGATCTCGGCCAGACGGGCCCGCAGAATCTGCGGAGCGGCCTCTTTGAGCAGCTGGCGGAAGAGATCGGTCATGCCGCTCAGATCTTCAAGAGTCCGATATTCTTGCTGCGCGGCCTCCAGGGCGACAAGCAGGGCTTCAGCCTGGCGAATGCGCGCCTCCAGTTCCGCGATGCGACTGCGCGTATGCTGGAGAGCAGTGGTGTAGCCCTTGAGGTCGGCCCGCAGCTTTTTGATTTCTTCGTCGGTCCGTTGGAAGGCGGCTTCATCAAAAGCGATCTGGGCCTGGCGATAGCTGCGCTCGGCCTGCTGCAGTTCCTGTTCTGCGCCCTGATAGTCGACGGTGGCTCGCTCGTAGGCTTGCTGACGCTGCGGCAACTGACGCGCTCCTTGCTCGTGAGCCAGATAGGTCTGGTAGCCGGCCTGAGCCTGCTGACGCCGGCTCTCTTGCTCAGCCAGGCGCCCATCCAGGTCCTGATAGGCCCCCAGATGCTCAGCCAGCTCCTGTAGCTCTCGCTCCAGCCCGGCCTCTTGCTGGAGCAGCTCGCTGAGTTGCTCGCGCAGGCCAGGCTCTCGCTCGATAGTAGTCAAAAGGCCGCGAATCTGGCCCGCCGGATCATCCAGCTCCCTCAGTTGAAGCTCGACCTCTTTGAGGCGCTCACGGACTCCTTGCAGCTGCTGGACCTGCTGCCGACGCTCTACAAGCTGTTCATCCAGTTGCTTGAGCTGCTCTTCAAGCTGTTCTACCTTCGCCCGGAGGGCCGGCAAGGCCCGCACGCGCTGATCAGCCAGCTCGCAGGCGCGCCGCGCCTGCTCAGCCTGAGCGATCTCTTGAGCAAGGTTCTGCAGCTCATCCAGGTCCTGGCGCAGATCATCGACATCGCGCTGTAAGCGCAACAGTTCACCGGCCAGTTGGCGCAGGCGCTCCGCACATTCGCTCTGCTGGGTCCGATAGTGGCCCAGGCGCTCGTATTCTTGAGCATAGACACTGAGCCTGGCGATCTGCTCCTCCAGCTCCTGCTGTTGCTGGCGCAGGTCGGCCAGTTGGGCCTCGTCACTGGCAATGAGCTGCTCGAAATAGGATTCAAGGCTGGCCAGGCCCTTCTGGCGAATATTGAGGCATGGCTCATGAAGCAGAGGACAGAGGCCACCGCGCGAACGGCTGTACGACTCACGATAGCCATCGATGTTGCCCTCCAGACGATAGCGCCGGGCCGTCAGCTGGGCTTGCTCTTCGCGCAAAGTGGGCAGGGTCTCCACCTCCTGGCGGTGGGCCTCGACCGCGGCGATGGTCTCCTCCAGGTTCCGCAGGCGCTCAGCGGTTCTGGTCCGTTCCTCCTCCTTCTGGTGCAAAATCTCCAGCTTCTCTTGCAGCTGAAGCTGCTTCTGGCTGCGCTCCGAGAGGCGGGCCTGCAGGCGGGTCAGGAGGGCAATGCGCTCAGGAAGCTGGCCAGCCAGCTCCAGCAGTGGCTCAATCTCGCGGACCTGATGCTGCAGTTCCTGCAATCGCTTCAGTTGCTGTTCTTGTTGGCGGCGCAGGCTACGCCCCTCCTCAACCAGCTCATCATAGCGCTGGACTTGCTGGCGTAGCTCTTCGCGTCGGCGTTCCAGCTCGCGCTGACGGTCGGCCAGCGGCGATAGCTCGATCACACGCTGGCGAGCCCGCTCGATCTCCTTGAGAGCGGCCTCTACATGGGCTTTGTTGGCGCTCAGGCCCGCCTGGCGGCGCTGAAGAGCAGCCTGTTGCTGGCGCAGGGTATTCCGCTGGCGCTCGGCCTGGCGCAGCTCTTGCAGGGCGGCCTCTGCCTCCTGATAGGCCAGATAGGCGGCGCGATTGGCCTCGACCTGGGCATGGGCCTGACGAGCCAGGACCAGCTCCCGCTCGCACTGGTGCAGTCGCTGGTGGGCGGCCTCGCGCCTCAATTGGGCCTGCTCGAAGCGGTGGCGCAAGTTCAGCAGCTCGTCGCGCTGGCGCTGCAAGAGAGCATAGTGGTTCTCTAGCTCCTCTAACCGGCGCGTGCCATTGGTGATCAGCTCAGTCTGGTGCTGCTCCTCCTGGCGGGCCTGCTCCCGCTCCTGCCGCCACTGGCCCAGATCGCGCGTCTCAAAGTTGAGGCGTTGAATCTCCTGCTGTTGCTGCTGCATCTGCTCCTTATAGCAATTCTGGACCTCGCGCAAATAATCGGAGGCGAGGCGATAGTCCTCGATCTGCAGCAGCTCATCGAAGGTCTTCTTGCGCTTGGCTGGCGCCTCCAGAAAGATCGCCGTGAAGGTGCCCTGCGGCACGCCGAGGGCGTCCTGAAAGAGCGTCGGCAGGGGGCGCTCGCGCTCAATTCCGAACAGCTCGTGTAGCTTATCGAGCACATCGGTGCGCTGCTCCAGGTGATAGTCGGCTTCGCAATCGTACAGCTGCCAGTAGGCGCTGGCGCCACAGCGGCGCTCGACCACATAGCGTCGCTCGTCGTTGCCCAGCAGGTGGACGCGAATCAGGCCATATTTTTCGCCCTCGCGCACAAACTGACTATGCTTATAGGGCAAGGCATCAAAGAGGGCAAAGCCTATGGCCTCGACCAGCGTGGTCTTACCAGCCCCATTAGCCCCCTGAATAGCCGTCGTCCCACGCCGGAACTCGACGGCCAGGCGACGATAGCTCTTGATATTCTCCAGCTCAAGACGAGTAATCAACATGCCGCACTAGCCTTCTGCTCTGCTCTTCTCTGCTCTTCTCCCAGCAGGGAATGTGCAGCTATCTTCCCGCTTGCTCTCCCCCTGGGGGGCGAGGCGCGCCATTCACCCCACCGCACTGGCGGACAGCGGAGAGAGGCGAAGGCTGCCCAAAGAAGACGCAAAACCCCTGCTCAGGAAAAAGGCTATGATTGTTGTTTCTTCTCTGCGAGGCCGAAAGCGGTAGCTCCCAGGCGCATTATACCATGCCCGCGCCTGAAACACAGCATCACCTTACCGCGTGTCAGAGGAAGGAAGACGAGAGAAGAAGAACAGGACAGTATAGACAGAGGAGTCTTTCATGCGGCACCTTCCATCTCTTTTCAACAAGAGCAGGCGAGCTTGCAGAGGAATAGCGAGTCTCCTGGTCCTGGGAATAAGCCTGGCCCTGGTTCTCAGCGCCTGCCAGGTGAGCCTGACGCCGGTGCAGCAGGGCGGCCAGCTGCCTGTCGGTCAGGTCTTGCAGAAGAGCAGCCAGGCCATGCAGAAGCTGAAGAGCTTCGCCTTTAACCTCACAGCCAACGGCACGCTGCAAGGCACCACTCAGGGGACGGCCACCATCGTCAGCGATGGCACGCCAGCACCAGCAACCGCTACGCCCTCAGCCACGGCCAGCGCCACCCCCACAGTCAGCCTGAGCTTCAATCTCGCTGGCAACGGGCAGCAATCTCTGGCCGATGGCAAGCAGGCCCTGCATCTAACGCTCAACCAGAGCACCAGGCTGGCAGAGATCATCATCGGCCACCAGGTCTACCTACAGAACCCGCGCGGCCAGTGGTACGTCATCGACGCCTCTCGACTGGAGACAGCCGGCGGCAACCTCCTGGCCGGCTGGAAGTTAGACACCAACTCCCTCCTGGCACTGGCGCTGCACAGCAGCATCGCGGACCACGGAGACGAGACCCTCAATGGCCAGAGTCTGCGTCACATCAGCGCCACTCTCGACAGAGAGGGCCTGCGTCAACTGCTCACGAGCAACACCCAGCTCAGCAACCTGCTGGGAAGCCAAAATCTCAATAGCCTGGTCGATCATACGCGCAGCTTCCAGGCCACACTCGATCTCTGGATCGACGAAACGCAGTTCTACTTGCATCGTGTGCAGCTCAAGCTCGCCATGAACGCCGACACCAGCGGCCTGCTGACCCCAGTCGCCGGCGTGGCAACCAGCCTGCTGCCTCCCACCTTGCTGGTGAATCTCAGCAGCACAGCCGACCTCAGCCAGTTCAACCAGCCTGTGACTATCAACGCCCCGACGAACGCTATTCCGACCGACGACCCCCGCACCGTCTTTGAAATGAGCTAAGGGCTAATTGCACCTTCACCGGGTGCAGAAGGCAAAAACGGTCACGTGCAGCTGACAGGCGGCCCATGAAGAGGCCCCGCTCGCAGGCTGCGCGTGGCTTTGCCTTCTTGTTGCCTCTTTCAGTACAGCCCACAGCGTTACGGCTGCAGCAGGGCAAGGCTCGCAGCTCGGGAACCAGATCACCGGCTTGCTGCTTTTGATTGGGAAGATTTGATAAGGAAGAGGGCAGCACGTCTATCTTCTCGCGGAGAACAAGAACACCACACGAAAGGAGCTTGCCATGCTTACCCGCCGGCTATCGATCAGTTCCCTCCTTGCCGCGTTGCTCGGCCTGACGCTGCTGCTCAGTGCCTGCGGAAGCGCCAGCAGCGGCAACACCAAGAGTACGCTCACTGCGCAACAGGTACTGCAGAAAGCGATCACGACCATGCAGCATCTAAAGACAGCGCATCTCGACTTTTCACTGATGAGCAATCTCCAGATGCATAGTCAGGGAACAGCGACACCAACCAGCCAGAGTAGTACCACGCCCAACAACCTGGCCCTATCAATGCAAGGCAGCAGCGATGAGGCTTTTCCAGGTGAGGCTTCAGCCCAGATCAAAGTGAGTCTACCCGGCCTTGGCACGAACCAGCAGCTGAACGAGGTCATCAAAGATGGCAAGGTCTACATACAGAACAAGCAAGGACAGTGGTACGTCCTGGAGCAAAGCAGCCTGACCGGCACGAGCAGCTTCCTGGGAGCAGTCAACAGCGACCAGTACAGTCGGCTGCTCACCCTGGCGCAGAAGGCCCAGCTTACCGACCACGGTGATCAGAGCCTCCACGGCCAGAACCTGCGCCACATCAGCGTCACCTTTGGCAAGGATGCCCTCAAGGACCTGCTCAACTCCTTTGAACAGCTGCCCAGCGGCCTCAGCCAGAGCGACCTGCAGCAGATTGAGCAGGCCACGACCCTGCAACAGGCCGGGTTAGAACTCTGGATCGATGAACAGAACTTCTACGTCCACGAACTGGGGCTTACCATGAAGATGGACCTCGATCTGAACAAGCTGCTGCAGGGCACGCCGACCACCAGCAGCTCTGGCCTCAGCGGAGTTTTCTCGATTCAGACCAATGCCACCGTGGACTACAGCAAGTTCAACCAGCCCGTCAGCATCAACGCGCCGGCCAACGCCACGCCCACTGACAACCCCCTGACCATCTTCCAGCAGTAAGAAGCAAGGCAGGATGGGCAAGCTGCCATCCTCCGTCCGCTGAAGCGCGCAGCGAGGCAAGGCAGCCAAGGCAGCCAAGGCAGCTCGTTCCCTACCCAAAAAGCGAGGACAGACCGGACCCGAGATCGGTCGATCGGTCATGTCCTCGCTCTCCCTTTCTCAGATGGCGTTTCTTTCCGATACGCCAAGGCAGCCGGAGTCAGCCAGGCTAATCACGACCTGGGCGCTCCAGCTCAGTCTGATCGGCATACTGTGGGGCATAGGCCCGCATCCGCTGCTGCTGCTCGCGAATCAGCTCGGCCCGCTGACGCAGCGCGCGGGCGGCCCGCGCGGCATCGAAACTGACCAGACGGCTCAGCTCAGGATCGTTGGCCACCGCCTCGAAGCGCGCCGCGAACGAAGCAATCGTCTCTGGATCAGTAATGCGTCCCTCCCGCACCGCATTGTACGTGCTGACCAGGATCTCCTCTTTCAACGTCCTGGGAGAGGACGGAGCAGCGGCAGCCTTTCCTGACTCAGAGGCCCCGGCAGAGGCCTTCCCCAGGGCGGGGCCGGGGGAAGGATCAGCCGCGCGAGCCGTAGCCGCCAGGCTCTGGCCAGCGCCGGCTCCAGCAGCCGCCGGACTCGCGCCCCTTGCACCGTCAGTCCCGTTGACCGTTCCAGCACTGGCCTGCACTGCCTCCATCGCATCCGTATCGGGTGGCAGCGAACCACGGGGCACCACCGCCACATCATGAATATGGACCCAATGGACCTGGACGCCCCAGATCGCCACCTGATCTTGCATACGCTCCGCCAGCTCGCTGTTGATCACCTCCCAGCTCGTAGCCCCTTCCTCATAAGAGGAGGCTCCGTAGACCGGCGAGCGACGCGCCAGGAAATAGCCCACGCTGAAGGTCGAAGCCACCGCCTGGATTGTTGTCAGCAAGAGCTGCTGGAGGCTGGCCTCCCAATCGTTGACCTCGGTCACCGCCAGATGGGCATCTTCCGGCAACAGCTGATAGCAGACCGTCGCTGAGAGATAGACATCCTCCTCGGGGGTCAGATGGACCACCTGGGGCGGGCAGGTCCACTGCGTGCGCCGCGTATTCAGGCGCTGAGCCACCCGCTCCCAGGGCAGGAGCACATTCGGCCCCGGGAAGAGGGTGCGCCGATACTGCCCAAAGGCGAAAACCAGGTCGACATAGCCCTCGGGGACGGGATGGAGCAGATAGCGCAGCAGGAGGACCCCGCCTATGACCATCAGCACCAAGAGGATCAGACTGACTAAGGGACCGAAGAGCGCAAAGGAGCCAGCCACGAGGAATAACCCCACGCCGCAAGCCAGCGCCAGCGACCATAGCACCACGTTATCGGCGGCATAATACAACATGACGCCGTGCAGAATCGCGATCGCCAGCAGGATCAGAGCCGCCGGCAAGAGGCCAGCATGGGACAGGTACGCCTTCCCATGAAGAGCTGCCGGCACCAGGAGCAGGAAAGTCACAGAGCCAAATAGCAGTGGAAGGAACAGCGGAGAAAACTGCTTGAACGTCAGCCACAGCGTTTCAATGCGTGAGGAAGGATAGCCATCATCGGCCAGTCCTTCGGTATCTGCCTCTGTCTCAGGCAGAGGGGAAACGGATGGTGAGGCATCAGGGGCATGTGGGCCCGGGCGGGCGGCGGAAGCCGCCTGCGGCTCCTGGGCCGGGGCAGTCCAGACCGCGCTGGTCACGAGATCATCAGCCTGGCCCGGGTCCATCCATTGTGAAGACATAGACGCGCCTCCCTCTCTCAGCACCTGAAGAAGTTAATCCGCCCGTTGCTGATTACTAGTTGTATTGCCGCCGGTGCTGCAGCCCGACCTGCAGCCGCCCTGGGAGCCGCAGCGCGGACAAGGGCCAGCGCCCGAGCCCGAGCTACCGCAGCTACAGCTGCCACCAGCGCTGAAAGCCGCAGGCTCCTCCTGACGATGAGGATTGAGTCGGCAGGTCTGGCAACAACCGCCACCTGCGGATGAGGCACGCCCTGAACCTGGGCCAGGGCCTGGCTCTTGCTGCTGGGGGACAGGAACCTGGATCGTCGCCCCGCTCTCCAGCATGACCTCGACCGTTTCCTTGGGCACATTGATCGAAACCACCTTGCCGGGTCCACTGGGCGTCTCCAGGATCGTCCCGATCTGCGGCATACGCTTCTTGGCCTGAATATAGTTCTCATTCTCGTATGACAGGCAACAGAGCAACCGGCCACAGACTCCCGAAATCTTGGCAGGATTGAGGGGCAGCCCCTGCTCCTTAGCCATCTTGATGGAGATGATGCCGAAATCAGTGATCCAGGAGCTGCAGCAGAGCGTCTTGCCGCAGGGACCAACACCGCCCTGAAGCTTGGCCTGATCGCGAGCCCCGATCTGACGCAGCTCGATGCGGGTGCGAAAGGTAGCCGCCAGATCGCGCACCAGGGCCCGAAAGTCGACGCGCTCATCCGAGGTGAAATAGAACGTCAAACGGCTCCCATCAAAAGTATACTCCGCCTCCACCAATTTCATAGGAAGCTTGTGCTGAGCAATACGCTGCGCACAGCGGACCAGCGCCTCCTTCTCCTTACTTTTATAGGAGAGCATCATGCGCAGCTCTTCCTCGGTTGCCAGGCGGAGCACAGGTTTCAGGGGGTCGCTCAGCTCGCTTTCTGCCACCTTTTTTGCGGGGATCACTACGCGGCCCGCCTCCACCCCACGCACTGTCTCGACGATCACATACTGACCTGTGCGATAGGTCTGTCCCTGGGGATCAAAATAATAAATGCGCCCGGCGGGACGGAACCGGATACCAACAACCGTCACAACGTTCTCAGTAGCAGAAACTGTCGGCTGCATCGCTCCCGTCTGCTGCCCTTCTTCTTTTTCCTTCGTCTCGGCTGCTTCTGCTTCTCTCCCTCTCGCTCTCGCCTTGCTGACACGCCTCGCCCGGCGCCCTGGCCCCCGAGGGAGGAGGTGGACGGGACAGACAGCTGGCTCCCCCTAAGCCGACGCGACCTTACGGGACGCCCAACGAGGACAACCCAGAGGGGAGGGGGACGGCGGCAGTGCCGCCCCCGACTAGAGCCTTCTCTGTTCGCTCTGCTCTCATGCTTCTTCTGTCAGCCAGCCAGCTCGCTCGCTCGCTGCCGCCTGGAGAGAGCGCAAAGCCCAGCCCCGGCTGCCGCCGCCAGCGCGAGCGGCACCAGCTGACGCATCGGGCCAGCCAGCCAACCAATAGCCCGACCGACAGGCCAGGCTACTACATCTCGTTGATTTCGTTCGTCAGCAGGATGGCCTCCGCCACCTCGCGCATTGACTTGCGATTGTTCATGCTGGCCTTCTGGATCTTGCGGAAAGCCTCCTGCTCGCTCAGGCCATAGCGCTGCATCAGCAGCCCCTTCGCCCGCTCCACCACCTTGCGCGTCTCCAGCTGCTCGCTCAGCTCCTTTGCCTTCCCCTCCATCGCACGGAACTCGTTGTAGCGAGCAAGTGCCACCTCGATGGCCGGGGTCACCTCGCTCTCGCGCAGTGGCTTCACAATATAATTCACGACACCAGCCTGCTTCGCACGCTCGACCAGCGGTTGATCGCCAAAGGCGGTCAGCAGCAGCACCGGCGCGATGCGTTCCTGCGTCAGAATCTCGGCGGCAGCAATGCCGTCCATATCGGGCATGCGAATATCCATGATCACCAGGTCTGGGCGCAATTCGCGAGCCAGGTTCACAGCGCTCTGCCCGTCACCAGCCTCACCAATGACCAGGTAGCCCTGCTTGGTGAGGACATCCTTCAGGTCCATGCGTTGAATGGGTTCATCATCGGCAATGATCACACGTGTTGGCATGCTCGTATCCTGTCCGTATGACTTCAAACAAACCAGACTTGCAACTTCACAAACGACATATTCGACCTGGCCGCTAGCACAGACGCAACGACCGTCCCCCGGTCTTCGCTCTGTACTCTCTGGCTTGTATCAAGAGTATACCACAGGTGTTTGATGAGAGTCGAGATAGAGTTTTCTGCCAGTTCTTTGCACTCACGGTCTTGCCGAGAGCCGTTCCCCCTCGCCCGCTCGTTGGCCTGGATCTGTCTCTTCTTCAGCATCTGCTCACCCACTGCCCCTGTCTGTCAGGCACTGGCTCGGGCCCACCAAAAAAGGGCGCCTCATCGCACCCTCTGCTTCTCCTGCCGCAGGCCGCCCTGCAAGACGGCACCGCTCCTTTCGCCCTCCTTACTTACGCCGGCGACGTCGCCAGTGGAGGTGGTGGCAGGCCACCTGTCAGGCAACCTGTGACAGTCTATCGGCGTCCTGCATGATCTGGACCATCAGACGGGCCTCGTGGACAATGGTGCGCAGCTCAGCCGGTGTGATGGACTGGCGACCGTCACAAAGGGCACTGTTCGGATCGGGATGGACCTCCAGGATCAGGCCCTCGGCCCCAGCAGCGATGCCCGCCCGGGCCATAGTGGGAACCAGTTCGCGCCGCCCGGTGGCATGACTGGGATCGACGATCACCGGCAGGTGAGTCAGCTCATGCAGCAACGGTACACAGGCAAGGTCGAGCAGGTTGCGGGTCTGCGGGTCAAAGCTACGTACACCACGCTCGCAAAGGATGACGTTGGGGTTGCCAGCAGCTACAATGTATTCCGCGGCAAGCAGCCATTCGTCGATGGTGGCGGAGAGGCCCCGCTTGAGCATCACCGGTTTGCCCCGTCCTCGTCGGCCCACAGCCTGCAACAAGGGGAAATTCTGCATGTTGCGCGCCCCGATCTGCAGGATGTCGGCATAGTCCGCCACGATCTCCACCATCTCCGGCTCCATGACCTCAGTAATCACTGGCAGACCTGTCTCCTGACGCGCCTCGGCCAGCAGCCGCAGGCCCTCAATGCCCAGTCCCTGGAACTGGTAGGGCGAGGTGCGCGGTTTGAAGGCCCCACCGCGTAGGACCGTCGCCCCCGCTTCTTTGACAGCCCGCGCAGTCTCTAGCAGCTGCTCGCGGCTCTCGATGGCGCAGGGTCCGGCCATGATGACAGGTCTGGCCCGCTCCCCACCAATGATGACGGGATCACAGTGACGGGCATCTCCTACGACGATGCGGCTGGGACTGGGTTTGAAGTGTCGGCTGACGAGCTGGTAGGGAGTAGTGGGGGTAAGGATCTGGGCGACAGCGGGTTGGCAACGGATCGTTTCCAGGGCCTGGGTGTCGAGGACGGCGTGGTCGATGGCAATGACCTCGCTCTCTCCAATACAGGTGGTGGCCATAGGCCGCCGTTGACCAGCAACCTGCTCTACAAGCGCCAATAAGGCGGCGCGTTCTTCCTGGGTGGCCTGTGCTTCAATGACGATGATCATACGGCTGTCAGTTCCTTTCTCCTGAACTCCTGACTGCATGCTCCTAGACAGACAGGGCAAGATTCCAGGGAAATAAAAAAGCAGAGGTTTTTCGCCTCTGCTTACTCCAGCATGCTGGGGATCTGCACGGATTAGGTGGTTCTGCTCAGCTCAACCTGAAGCGGCCCACCAGCATGCTGGAGGGCTAAAGTAAAAGTAGTAATAAAAAGCGCAGGCAACCACAGCGCGCTGGCTCTGCCAGAAGCGCGCCTCTGCAGACTGCTGAAGGTGCAGTTGTGGTTGCCAGGGCTTGCTGAGCATCAGATCGTCTATCCTGCTTCTTGTTACTTTGCTGCCACGCTGCGCGTCTCTCGACACGCCCACGTGCCGTGCAGAGCTACTCTTCGTGGCGCACTCTCTCGCCACTTCCTGAGAATCAGGCTGAGGGCGGATCGCCGCCGCCGCTCGCATAGTCTTCTGTAGGAGAAGTATAGGCACAATTAGCCCTGCTGTCAAGGCCAGTGCCCAAAGGTCCAACCAGGCCAGCGCTCAACGGCCTCTCTCTACGACAGGTCGAAGACTAGCGCTTGCGCGCTCGTCGCCGCAGGTAGCGTCGCAGATCACGATAGTCCTCGTAGAGGTGATCATGCTCGCCCTTGCCAGCCTCCTTCTTCCCAGCGCTGGCCTTGCTACGGCTGCTGCTCCCCTGAGACGCGCCCCTTCGGCGCTCCTCGGCTGTCCGGCCAAAGGAGGGGAACAGATCGAAGCGGTTCAAAACAAGCAGTAGACCAACAAGCAAGACCAGATAAATTACAAGTGCATGAGTAATGACTACTGGGAAGTTTCCGATTGAGAACTGGAACAGTACTTCGTTGAGATGTAAGACCGGCGAGAGATAAGCCAGCGGTATCTGCAGCAAGGTGGCAGCAAAGACGTAGATGAACAGGCCCAGAAAGTGACGCGATTTCAGGAGGGGACGGCTTGCCTGATCAGCCGAACCCCCTGCTGCCTGCCCGCTGCTTCTGGCCGTCGTCGACGAAGCCTGAGTCTTTGTCATATTCCGAACGACCTTCTGCTGCTGCCCCTTAGTTGCTGCCTCGCCAGCCTTCTTGCTGGCACGTTCTGCGCTGCCAGAGTCGCCTTCGGAGCTCGCTCCCCGGTACAGACGCAAAGCTCGCCAGAGGCGCATTTTACCTGCATCAGCTGGCGATCGCTGGGGCTGCTCCGCCTGTCCTTGCCCGTCAGCGGTTTGCGTGACTGAGGCGAAAAAGCCGGGCTGGCGACGGGCGCTGGCCGCTTTAGCCGCGCTGCCTGCTCTGGCCGAGGCAGAAGAAGCCTGCTCCTCCGCCCGGGCAGAGACCTGTTGTGTCCCTCCTTCGGCTCGTTGGTCAGATCGTTGCTCAGCGGCAGTACTGGAGCTACTGGAGACCACCAGCAGCGGACGCTGCCGCCGCGGATTAGCCGGGCGCTGGTCGGCATCACGGGTCATGAGGGACCTCCCGCAAGGTGTTTCCGCAAGGTTGCATTTGCCTCATCGCTCTGGGGAATCTGCTCGCTGCGCTGCCCACTCGGCTCGCTCTCGTTGGCTGCCCGCGGGGTAGCAGGCTGCTCTTGGAGCGCGTAGTCGGCAGCATTGGCCGCTCCCGCCAGCTCCTGCAGGGCATTGGTCGAGCTGGGTGCGCTAGCAGGATAGGCCAGGGAAGGCTGCAGGAATGCTTGAGCCGGGGGAGGGGACCCGGCTGGCTGGAATGGAGGCTGCGGCTGCGGCGTGAACGCAGGAGCCAGGGCTTCCAGGGCCGCCAGACCGGCACGTGCAATTTCGTCATCGCGCCCTGGCGCATTGCCTCCGCTGATCCCTATGCCCCCTATGGTGGCCCCGCCAAGGCGAATCGGCCAGCCACCCGCTGCCATGATAAAGCGCCCCTGGGTCATCTCCGCCAGGCTGGAGGCAAAACCCGGAATGGCCGACCCCCACTGCGCTACAGCATCCGTCGGCTGGTTGAACATCACTGCCGTGGTGGCCTTGGCAATGCTGATGTTGGCCGTGGCCCAGCCATACGGAGCCATCATGCGCTCAAACAAAACGAGATGCCCACCAGCATCGACTATGGCGATGCTGACAGGACTGCGTAATTCTCTGGCGCGCTGCTTGCATGCTTCTGCGATTCGGCGCGCAATCTCAACTGACATGCTCACGCGGTTTGCTCCTCCTTGACACCAGCAGGCCGGCTCTCTTCGCTCGCCAGCAGCCCCCGCTTCCAGTATATCCTCTGGTGCCTATTCTGCTGCTTCAGCCGGGACCATCCCCAGTGTCCATTGCATTGCGTTCATTGTATCGCACTCGTTTAGACGGCGCAATAGATAGAAATTTACGGCTCCTTTGCCGCGCCACATACTTTCTCCGGCGTCGCTCTCTGGCTCAAGGCGCCGGACAGCGCCTTGACCAGTCTTGCTATAGTTGCTATACTAAAGCAAGTTTGTCCCTTAGTTTTATCTGCCTACGGAGATAGCAGCTGGCATGCACTTGGGCCTTCAGGTACCTGATTTCACCTGGCCCATTGAACAGGGTGCTCTCGGCGATACGTTTGCCTTGTGATTGCAGAACGAGCCGAGCGCGCCGGCCTCTCCAGTCTCTGGGTCATGGACCACTTCTTTCAGATTCCGGTGGTGGGGCCAGCCGAGCATGAGATGCTGGAGGGCTGGTCGGCTCTGGCTTTCGCCGCCGGTCGGACAAACTGCATCCGCCTGGGGACGCTGGTCACCGGCGTGACCTACCGCCATCCCGGTCTTCTGGTGAAGACAGCTACGACGCTGGATGTGCTTTCGCACGGGCGCAGCTACTTCGGGATCGGTGCCGCCTGGAATGAGGAAGAGCATCGCGGCCTGGGGGTGCCTTTCCCACCGCTGGCCGAGCGCTTCGAGCGCCTGGAGGAAACGCTGCAGATCGCACTCCAGATGTGGGCCGGCGACGAGCGTCCCTTTCAGGGCAAGCACTACCAGCTCGAACGCCCCTTGAATTCGCCGCGCCCAGTCCAGCAGCCTCACCCGCCAATCCTGATCGGCGGCGGCGGTGAGCGCAAGACACTGCGCCTGGTGGCTCGCTACGCCGATGCCTGCAATCTGTTCGCCTCTGGCGGCAGAGAGCAGCTACAGCATAAGCTGGAGGTGCTGCACGAGCACTGCGAGGCCATTGGCCGCCCTTATGAGCAGATCGAGAAGACGACGCTGAGCAGCCTGCGCCTGTCTCGCGATGGGCGCGCCGGCTCGCTGTCACCCGCCGCTGCCGTGGACTTCTTCGGCGGCTTGGCCGAGCTGGGCATCGATCAGGCAATCTTTAGCCTCCCCAATGTCCACGAGCTGGAGCCATTTGAGCTGCTGGCCACCGAGATTGTGCCCCAGGTAGAGAAAATTGCGGTGGCCGGTCGCTGACAGCGGAGCGGAGAGGCTCTTGCTCAGGCGGTGGCCTGGCTGGCCTGCGCAGACGGGCCCGCTATCCTGATGGTGATTGAGCACCTGGGTGGGCCACCACAGGCCAGAGGAGAGAGGTAGCGCTCTTATGAGCAAGCGCACTGTGCTGACTGAAGAGGAGCAGCGCTTTGTACTTGGGCAGCGGGTGGCGCGCCTGGCTACAGCAGATGTGGCGGGCCATCCCCACCTCGTGCCGGTCTGCTACGCCTTCGATGGACGATGCTTCTATACGCCGCTCGATGAGAAGCCGAAGCGGGTGGCCGTGACGGAGCTGCGTCGTGTGCGCAATATCGAGGCGCGGCACGAGGCAGCTCTCTTAATCGATCACTACGAGGATGACTGGTCACGCCTCGGGTACGTGCTGGTCGAGGGGGAGGCTCAGCTGTTGCCGCCGGGCGACGAGCGGCAGCAACAGGCTGTGGCTCTGTTGCGCACGCGCTATCCCCAGTATCAGCGCATGGCGCTAGAGCGGTTGCCGGTGATTATGCTGACGCCACGGGCGGTGACTTCCTGGGGGCCGGCGCTGGCTCCAGCCCGCAGCTCTCCCAGGCCAGAGCAACCCTGAGCTGAGAACGGGCAGCCCGCTCGCTCTCAGGAAGTCGGGCGGTCGGCATGAGCAACGGGCAGCGTGAAAAAGAAGGTGCTGCCCTGGCCGACCGCGCTCTCGGCAAAGATGCGTCCGCCGTGGGCCTCGACGATGTGGCGAGCAATGGCCAGACCCAGACCGCTACCGCCACCGCCCGCTCCCACATGATCGAACTTGGAGCGCGAGCGATCGACCTTGTAGAAGCGTTCGAAGATGCGCGGCAGGTCCTCGGGGCGAATGCCAACCCCCGTATCGCGCACAAAGAAGCGCTGGCTGCGCCCATCCGGCTCAGCCACGGTGCCAACAACGACTTCGCCGCCCGAGGGCGTGAACTTGATGGCGTTGTGAATGAGATTAACGAGCACACGCCCGATCTGCTTACTGTCAGCAGCCACCAACACCTGCCCATCGCGAATCTCGGTCCGCAGTCTGACCCGATGGCGCTGGGCTTGAGGCAGCAGACGAGCCATGCCCTCACGCACCAGCTGCTGGGCCTCGACCGGCTCGATGACCATCGGTAGCTGGCCCGATTCGATGCGCGATAGCTCCAGAAGCTCGGAGACGAGCGAGGTCAGATACTGGACCTCTTTCTCGATGCGCTCAACAAAGACCTGCGCCTGCTCAGGGTCCGTCTCAATGGTGTCCTCCAGAGTCTCGGCCAGCAGCCGCACAGAAGCAAGCGGGGTGCGGAGCTCGTGCGAGATGTTGGCGACGAAGTCGCGGCGGACGCGCTCCAGGCGCCGCAGCTCGGTAAGGTCCTCGATGGCCACGGCAAAATAGCGGTACTCAGGCAGCCGCTTCTGGCCCGCCGACGGCTTGTGATGTTCCAGGGGGGTGACAGAGACTTTCCAGCAGGGACCAGCGGGACCTTCGTTGAATTCAGCGCTCTGAGGCCGCTGACTGGCTATACTCTCGCGCACCAGCTGGATCATGGCGGCGCTGCTGATGAGTTGATCAAGACGGGCTTTGTGCAGCGGCTCCGTCGCACCAAAGAGGCTGCCGACATGGCGGTTGTAATAGCGGATGGTCAGCGCGCGATCGATGACGAGCACCGGCCAGGGTGCAGCCTCTAGCAGCTGCAGGAAGAAGTGACGATAGTTGATGCCTGTTGCCTTCTCGGCTGTTGTGCGCTCTGTCAAGGCTGTTTCCTCGCTTCGCAGCATCGCCAAACCAATCAACCACCAGGGATGACTGGGCTGCGGGCCTCCCTGGTCTCGCCCTTCGTCTGTCTGTCTGTCTGTCTGTCTGTCTGCTTGTCTGCCTCTACTCCAGGTCCCCTGGTGCCTCAGCCTGTCTTACGCGGAAGGCTGATCAGCTCCGTCCGCGCCCGTCCTGCTCTCACTCGCTGGGACCGGTCTGGTAGCCACATGCACGGCCACGATGCCGCCGTTCAGGCGATGAAAGTGCACCTCGCTCCAGCCCACCTCTTCCATAATGGCCTTGAGCGTCGGTGCGTCGGGGAAGTGGGTCAGCGAGCGCGGCAGATAGCGATACTCTTCGGCAGCTTTGCCAATGATAGCGCCGAAGAGGGGCGCGATACGATAAAAGTACAGGTGAAAGAGGGCGCCAAGCAGCTTGCCAGGTGGATGGCTGATCTCCAGGCAGACCATGCGCCCGCCAGGTCGCACGACGCGCAGCATCTCGCGCAGCGCCTGGCGCAGATCAGTGACGTTACGCATCATGAAGGCGGAGCAGCAGCCATCGACGCTGTTGTCCGGCAGATCGATATGCTCGGCATCGCCCACGCGCAGCTCGATGCGATCCTGTAATCCCAGGCGCGCCAGCTTGCGCCGCCCCAGGTCGAGCATTTCGGGCGTAATATCCATGCCGATCATGCGCGCCCCCGGCCCGGCCTGCCGGATCACGGCAATGGCCAGATCCGCCGTGCCCGCCCCCAGGTCTAGCCCGACCTCGCCCGGCCCCAACGCCAGACAGCGAGCAGCAAAGGCGCGCCAGCGGCGATCGAGGCCCAGGCTCATGAGGCGGTTGAGCAGATCGTAGACGCGGGCAATGCGCGCAAAGAGGCGCTGGACATAGGAGCGTTTCCCTCCAGCACGCCTGAAGGACTCTTCCAGAACTGTATCCCCCGTGACAGGTTTTTCCATGCCTTCCTCATCTCCTCCAATCCAGGGCAGCCGCAGCCACCCCGGCTTCCTTCGCTCCGACCTCGGCTCAAAGACCAAGCGGGCGCAGCAAAGCCGCAGCGGCTATTCCTATGGCCAACAGCAGGCCAAACTGCAAATGCAAAGCGGCGGTACGCTTGAAACCGACAATAAAGGCGGCGCGTTCGCGTGCACTGAGTACGGAGCGGACGTTGATAAAGGCCAGCGGGAAGCTGATCCAGACGATCAGCGTGTGCAGCGGCAGCAGGCCGGCCAACGCGAAGAGGCTCACGGCCAGGTAGCTGCCCACGACCAGCACGGCATGATAGCGGCGGGCAAAGGTCTGGCCCAGACGCACGGGCAGAGTCAGCTTGCGCACGGCCCGATCTTCCTCGTAATCGCGAATGTTGTTCATGTTGAGAATGGCTGTGACCAGAAAGCCCACCGGCACGCTGGCGGCAAAAGCCACCCACGACCAGCGCGGGATCTGTACATAGTAGGCGCCCCAGGTCATCAGAAAGCCCATCGCGATGTAGACCAGCGGATCACCCAGGCCACGCGCCGCCAGCTGGAACGGCCTGGCGCTGTAGAAATAGGCGATGACCATGCCAATGAGGCCAAAGAGCAAGATAGCCGGCCCACAGAGGACAACCAGCACCAGACCGAGCAGCGCGGCCAGCACAAAGCAGGCAATGGCGCCGCCCAAAACCTGGCCCGCCGTCATCTCGCCGCGAAAGATGACGGTACTGGCCCCGAGCGATTGTGGACTATCGAGGCCGTAGCGATAATCGAAATACTCGTTAAAGTAGTTCGTACCGATCTGGAGAAAGAGGCTCGCCAGCAGGGCCAGAGCGAAAGGCCCAGGGCGAAAGGTCCCCTCATAAGCAGCCACCGCCGTACCGACCAACAGCGGACTCACCGTCGCCGTCAGCGAAAAAGGGCGAGCATTCTTCACCCAGATCTTCCAGTCTTTCCAGGAGGCTGGCACGTCGTCTTTCCCCCCTTGCAGCGCGCTCTGCCTGGCCGCTTCCCTCCTCCCGCTTCCCCCTCCCTTCTTCTTTCCTGCCTGCTTGTCTTTCCGCTTCCTTCGGTTCCAGCCTGGTCAACGAAGCGAGAGAGGTGGGGGTGACCAGGTCAGCCGGGCCGACAGCAACTGGACCAGGGATGCACTGAGAGAAGAGAGCGAGGCAGAGACGGGCTGCTTTCTTCATCGCATCTTCGTCATACATAAGGATAGTGCGCCAGCAGGAAAACGTCAAACAGTTTTCAGCCGGGATGAAGCAGGAGAGTGTTGGGCCACCATTAAGGCGCCCGCCGAGGGCCGAGGGAGAAGAGCAGGTTAAAGCCGGGCAGGCAGCATTGTGGTCGCGGGGAAGCTGTCACCAGCATGACCCCGCGACCTATCAAACACTCAGGCGTGTCTCTTCGGCAGCAAGCTGGCGCTCGACCTCCTGGCGATAGGCCGCTTTCAGGTGCTGCAGCTGGTCGGGAGACCAGCCATGCTCGCGGGCCATCAGCGAGGCAACCGTCTCCAGAGCCTCCAGGCCACGCTGGCGATCCTCCAGGATAAGCGAGGTACGGCGGGCCAGCACATCGGCGGGCGTCATCGCCATCTCATAGCGGCAGGCATAGACAACCTCAGCCTGAATATAGGGCAGATCAGCCACCAGGCGCTGGGCGAGCGTCGGCTCGTTGGCAATCAGCTCTAACATCTTGCCTGTCTCGGTGCCATAGCTCTGCAACAGGTGAGCCGTAATATCGCCCGCCAGACCGGCGGCAGTCGCCCGTTGCACAAGCTCGGGTCGGGCCAGCGACCACTCCTCACCGCCGGCCAGGCGTAGCCGCAGCGTCGGATGGCGAGGCTGGCGTCCCTCGCGCTCGTCGAGGCGATCCACCGTATCCTGGGCCATACGACGATAAGTCGTCAGCTTCCCGCCCACAATCGTCACCAGACCAGTTTCGTTCTCCAGCACGGCATGCGTCCGCGAGAGGCGGGCCGTGTCGCTCCCGCTCTGCGCGCGCGGCTTGAAGAGCGGACGATAGCCGGCGTAGCTACTGATGATCTGCTCGCGCGTCACCCGCAGCGACAGGTAGCGGTTGAGATGCTTCAGCAGATAGGAGATATCCGCGGCATCAGGCAAAGGACGATCGAGATCGCCAGAGCCAGTGTCAGTCGTGCCCACAATGACGCGCGACTGCCAGGGGACAACGAAGAGAATGCGGCGATCCTCAGTCTCGGGGAGCACAATAGCGGCCTCGCCCACATGGAGATCGTCGCGCGAAAAGACCAGGTGGACGCCCTTGCTTGGCTCGATACCTACCTGCGGTTTCAGGCCACAGAGAGCCTCGACACGCTCGGCGAAAACGCCGGCGGCATTGACCACATGCCGGGCCTGGACCGCGATTTCAGCCCCCTCCACCACGTCGCGCACACACGCCCCGCAGACGCGCCCCTGCTCAAGCTGAAGGCCCACCACCTCACAGTAGTTGGCAATGACCGCGCCATAGCGGGCCGCAGTACGAATGAGGGTCATCGTCAGACGGGCATCATTGGTCTGAGCATCATAATACAAGAAACCGCCTTTGAGACTGGTACTCACCAGGTCAGGGGCATAGCGTAGCACCTCCTGGCGGCTCAGGCGTCGATGACGCTCGATACCGTAGCGACCCGCCATCAGGTCATAGAGCGTCAAGCCCACATCGAGCACGGCGCTCAAGCCCACCCCCCCAGGTGTAGTGAAAGGAATGCCTACCGGATGGCGGTCTCCACGATAGAGCGGCAAGACAAAGGCCAGCGGCTGCACCAGAAAAGGGGCATTGTGCAGCAGCAGGCCACGCTCAACCAGGCTTTCGTGCACCAGCGGGAAATCAAAGTTGGGCAGATAGCGTATTCCGCCATGAACCAGTTTGGTCGACTTACTGCTGGTGCCGCCGGCAAAGTCGGCCTTCTCGACCAACGCAACGCGGTAGCCACGCGCGGCTGCCTCCAGAGCGACACCGGCACCGGTCACTCCGCCCCCAATGACCAGGACGTCGAAACGCTCCTGCTGCAGTGCGTTGAGGTTTTGACGGCGTGTGGTTGCTGATAGCAATTGCATGGCTCCCATCTGTAGAGATCTGGCCAGCGCCGGCCTGGGGCCGAGCCACGTCCGCTGCTGGCGGCGCTTGCTCAGATGGCCACCACGCCATCTGAACAGGATCAGCCCCCAGCGCCCAGCCAGCGTACGCACATTGCCCCACCAGTCCGCCTGTCAGCGAACCAGTGGGGGCCGTCAAAGATGGATCGACCGACAAGACAACTGGCGACTCTACACCGCGCCGCCCCCGCCGTCACCTCTACCCCTATGAGGCAGGCCCCCGCGACTCACTCGCCCCCGAGAAGAGAGGCCTGCCAGCCCCGCCCAGCGGACGAGTGAGCCGCTCAGCTGTCCAAGCGGCAGCTGGCGGGCGGGGTCTTCAGGAGGTAGAGTAGACTGCTCATCATGATGCCATTGCAAGCCCACGGCAGCGAGATCCACTTCGAGGGCGAAGGCCGTGCTGCTCGCCTCTCTGGCCAGACGATGCCCGCTCAGCGGAGCGGCGTGGAGCGAGCGTACTTCCCGCCCCGACTGGCTCCAGCGACAGCGACGGGCACCCTTCAACGCTGAGTCGATCGATCCGATCTATCTCTTGGGTCAGGTATCCTGCCAGCAGGTGGCGCAAGCGAATCAGCGAGCAAGGAGGAAGAGATGGGCCGAACAAGCGTGTCTCTCGCTCGACCAACCCACCTCAGTACGTTTCTGCCGATGAGCTGCAGGCGCTGAGTATGGGCAGCCATTGATCAAGGCGCGTCACGGCCACCGCGCGGACCCCGCTGGCCAGCACGGCGCGCAACTGATTGGCCCCATAGAGCAGGCCCGACGCCATATACGGCAGATCAAGGGTTGGTCTGAGCGCAGGCATAATGTAAGGCACCACATGCGCCGGCGTGAAGTCCAGCATATCTACCACGTCACGGTCCACCGACTCCAGAGCCATCTCCAGCCCGGTCGAATCGACCGCGAAGATACGCTGGATCGCCTCCAGTCCCAGCTCATGAGCCAGCACCATCACTCTGGGGTGACTGGAAATGACGCCCCGGATGTGAAAGTGGGTCGCAAGGTGGCGCAGGCCCGCGTAATCGGCGTTGACGCCATCGATGTGATCCATATTCACATAGAGGGCATAGCCGTTGCGATGGGCGCGCTCAACCAGTGCCTTGAATTCAAACAGGTTGCAGTGTCTGAGCAGAATAGCCCGCACCGCCGGCGTCTCCAGCGCCTGCACAAAGCGCGGGCGGGTTTCCACAACGGGCACCAGCACGCTGGAGGCCGGTAGGTTGAGCAGTGATACACCGGACTGCATACGCATCACCCATCTCGCACGTGCCTGGGACAAACGCCTGAAAAACAATAAAGTCCTGAGCCTGCCACACTCGTGGCAGCGCCAGGACTTCTCAAGTCTCTGTCCGGACAATATTCGTAATGATCAATCACACCGGGGAGAAGGACCCTCCTCCCCGCTGCGCTGTACCTGCTGGTTAGGACAGCCTTTACACAAGTAATCATACCTGTCCCAGGTACTTTCTGTCAAGTGGCAGCCGTACCCTGGTAGGCGCCACGATTTCTTTGCTACAATGAGAGCGGAATGACCAGAGAGGAGTTTCTCAGGCTGGCCCGCGTCCATCCTGTGGCCGCGGCCATCAAGGCAGAGGAGGACTGGACTCCGGCCCTGGAGAGCCGGGCCTGCCTGCTCTTTGCCCGGCACGGAGATGCCTTCGCACTGGAGCCGCTGGTTGAGCAGGCCCATGCTCGGGGGAAGGGCGTTGTTGCGCATCTCGACCTGCTGGCCGGCATTGGCAAGGACCGCGCCGGTCTTGCCTATTTGCGCCAAATCGGCCTTGATGCAGTGATTACCAGTCGCCCCTCCCTGGTAGGCCTCGCCAGAGCCGAGGGCCTGCTAACCATCCAGCCCCTGCTGTTGACCGAAGAGCTGGCCCTGACCAGCAGTATCCGTCAGATTGCGCAGGCTCAGCCCGACCTGATTGAAGTCCTCCCAGGGATCATCTTCCCCGACTTCGCCCGCACGGTCTGCGCCCTCCTCCCTGGTCCCTTTATCGCCGGCGGCTTCATCCGCACCCCCCAGGAGGTAGCCCGCCTGCTGGCGACCGGCTGTGTGTTGATCAGCAGCAGCGCTCGCCAGCTCTGGCAAGCGGCAGCCTAGGCCAGGGTCTCGCTGGAGACGCCAGTAGTGTTCTCCTCGCCCTGCTGGCTCTCAGTCTCTTCGGCCTCGTCGAAGTTGCGCTGGACCAGCTCCGCGATGGAACGCACCGCCTCCTCGGCGTCCTCTCCTTCCGCGCGTAAATGAATGGTGCTTCCACAGCGCGCTCCCAGTCGGAGCACGCCTACGATGCTCTTGGCATTGACCGTCTGCGTTCCATACTGGAGCAGGATCTGCGACTGGAAGAGGGCCGCAGTTTGCACCAGCAGGCGGGCCGGACGGGCATGCAGACCCACTTTGTTGGTGATGACAAGATTGCGTTCTACAACGGGCATGATCGTTTCTTTCTCCCTTCCTCTCACCTCTGCCCAGTGAGTACTTTGCTCAGCGCGGCTCTCTCGGAGCAACGTGGCTGTGCTTCTCGTCTTGGTGTGGAACTTTTCGCCAGCAGGCAGGCCAGCCTTCAGGTCCTGTTCCCGGTGGGCTTATCGTCGGGAGTCGCCTCTTCGGTTGCCTGGCCTTCCGCCGAAGGCAACTTTGGCAGGGTGGTGGCCGCCATCGCCGCTTCGGCTACTGCCTGCAACGGGCTGCCGATTGAGGCCTCTACGGCGGCCACTACTGCCCCTTCAACCAGGGGGGCGCTGCTAATCATCACCGGGCAGTCACGATCTTGCTTGAAGAGTTCCAGCGCCATCTCGGCGGCAAGGCCAGCACTGCCGAGATCGAGCAAGACCAGGACTCCCTCGGGACTGGCCGCCTGCCGCAGGGCCTGGAGAATTTTGTCGACCGAGGTACCAAGTCCTCCTTCGAGAGTCCCTCCCGCCGGCGCAATCACGACCTTGCCCTGCGCCATCTGGCCCGCCAGCTCCACGACGCCCTCAGCCAGACGCGCACTATGCGAGACAATCACTAAGCCAACCGTCATTGGAATATTCTCCTCGCCATGAGCAACAGAGGAGGGCCAGCTCTGGTCTGGGCTGCCTGCCGCGGTTTCGATGCGCCGTCAGCTCAGCCGGTCCGCCTGCCTGATCTGCCCGGCCACGGCGACTTGACCCTGCTCTACTCTCCCCCCAAGGCTGATAGAGACCTTTCCTCGCTTACATAAGGCAAGCGAGGCTCTCTCGGGTGGTTTTAGGATCGTTGCCTGTGCCACCTGTCCTGCGTCAGCCTGCCCCCACCCTCAGTGGGTCCCTCAAGCCAGGCAGAGGGGCCGCTGACTGGAGGCAGGCAGACAGACAGACAGACAGGTAGATAGATAGGCAGACTGGCTGAGAGCGATGCACAGGCCGGCGTAGAGGCACCGGCTCAACCAGCAACTTCGGCGAGCGTCTTCAGCAGCAGCCAGCTGGAGGTCGCGCCCGGGTCCTGGTGTCCGATGCTGCGCTCGCCCAAATAGCTAGCCCGGCCCTTGGTGGCCAGCATGGGGGCCGTCGCTTTCATGCCCTCTTCGGCGGCCTCAGCGGCGCGGCGCAGTAGCACGGCCAGGCCCTCATGCTGCTCCTGGGCCTTGCGGGCCGCTGCCAGAGCTGGCTCCAGGGCATCGACCATTGTCTTCTCCCCCGTATGAGCCTTGCCGCGGGCTTTGATCCCATCCAGAGCCGCCTGCAGCATCTCGATGACGTCGGCCTCATCCAGTTCATGCTTACCAGCGGTCACCATCCCGGCTCGCAGAAAGGCCGTTCCGTAGAGCGGGCCACTGGCGCCTCCCACCGTCGAAACCAGGGTTGTCCCGACGGTCTTCAGGATGGAACCGATATCCATGCCGCTCAGTGAGGGCAGCTTGTCGAGAACGGCGCGGAAACCGCGATCCATGTTGACGCCATGATCAGCATCGCCGATCGGAGCGTCAAGCTGGGTGAGATAATCACGCTGCTCGTGAAAAACCTGGGCCGCCTGCGTTATCCAGCGTAAGACATCCTCTGTTGTGATTGGCATAGCCTGCTCTCCTCCGTAGTGTTGGGGTGCGGGTGCGGGTCGCTCTGACAGCGCGAGCGTCATCGTCATCAGATCGGATAATAGCGAGTGTGACGGGAGTTGCGTGCTGGCTGCTCTGCTCTTCATTGATGGGAAGCGAGACCCAGACCGCTGGCACCAGCGACCGGACGAGGCGAAGAGCAAGGCAAGGGGTGGGCGCTAGCAAGTAGACCCTTGCCCTGCTCCTGCCCGCCCGGTTGGCTCCGTCAAGCCAGGCTGGACATGAGAGGCCAGCCAGCGAACGAGCGCAGCTCGACCGTCAGTCCGCGTCAGTCCGGTCCGGCTCAGATCCCCCAGCGCAGAGCTGGAGTCAGCACGGGGGCATCCCAGTAGCGCAGCATCTCGTCATCGACGCGCAGCAGCGTAATGGAGCAGCCGGCCATCTCTAGTGAGGTGATATAGCTGCCTACCAGGGAACGGGCGATTGTGATGTTGCGCCCTTTGAGGATACGCGCCAGTTCGCGCGCGACGACGTAGAGTTCGATTAAAGGCGTGCCCCCCATGCCATTGACAAAGGCCAGGACGCGCTCGCCGGCCTTCAGGCCGAGGTCCTCGATGATGGGATTGGCCAGCATCTCGACGATGTCGGCTGCTGGGGCCAGTTTGACGCGCCGGCGCCCGGGCTCACCGTGGATGCCAATGCCGATCTCCATCTCGTCCTCGCCCAGCTCAAAGGTGGGCGATCCTTTGGCGGGAACAGTGCAGGAGGTCAGAGCCATGCCCATGCTGCGCCCCTGCTCGTTGACGCGCCTGGCCAGGGCCGCTACCTGCTCCAACGAGGCACCGCTCTCGGCGAGACCCCCGACGATCTTCTCCAGGAGGACGGTGACCCCGACGCCGCGCCGACCGGCGGTGTAGAGGCTGTCCTCAACGGCTACGTCATCATTGGTGATGACGCTGGCGACTTCGATGCCTTCGGCCTGGGCTAGCTCCGCCGCCATTTCAAAGTTGAGGACGTCACCAGTGTAGTTCTTGATGATCTGGAAGACGCCAGCCCCGCCATTAACAGCCCGCATGGCTGCGAGAATCTGGTCGGGAACCGGTGACGTGAAGATGGCACCAGGACAGGCTGCGTCAAGCATGCCCCTCCCCACAAATCCCCCATGCATTGGCTCATGACCACTGCCCCCTCCCGAGACAACGCCTACTTTGCCGCGTACCGGTGCGTCTGCCCGCACAACGATCTGATTCTCTAGATCGACGCGGATCAGCTCGGGATGCATGGCAGCCATGCCTTCTAGCGCTTCTTTGACAACCGTCTCTGGACTGTTGATGAGCTTCTTCATGCTGCCTCCTTTTCCCAGAAGTCGAGGGCCACTCCGTTGCCCTCCTCTGACCTCGACAGCGGCTCCGCTACTCTCCTTTACCTCACGTCGCCCACTGCCCCCCGCTCCACTTGAGAGCCGCCCGCCGGCCTGCCATCGCCTACGGAGACCTTCCTCCGCCGCCAATGGCCTTCTTCAGCATATCTGCTCGCTCTGGCAGGCGCCCACGCCCGCCTGCCCCCCACTCGCTACAGATAAGAGCCTCTGGCTTTGCCTGTCTACCAGAGTAGACGTGCAAGATTCATGCCAGCTTTCCCCGGCGCGTGGGAAGAGGCTTCTGACAGGTCACCATACTCCTATCCCGCGCTCTGCCATCGCTTAAGAGGCGTTGCATCTTTGCAACGGCTCACCGGCTCAGTTTCATAGTTGAAACAGTAGTTGTTTCACTATGGCAACGCCTCGCCCGGACCGGGGGCCGGGAACGAGGAGGCACTGCTGGGAGTGGGACGCAGACCGTAGCGCACCATCTTGCGCCACAGGGTCGTTCGGCTAATGCCGAGCAGGCGCGCTGCCTCGCCCGGGTGCCCATGACAGTGCTCCAGTGCCTGCAGAATGGCGCTGGCCTCGGTCGAGCGACTGCGTTCTTTGAGTGGTTGCCGCCCTGGTATAACAGGCGCGGGGTGCCAGTCATATTCATCTGGCTGATCCTGGTCTCTCTGCTGGACAAGAGATGAGGCCTCGGGCGCGACTGGGGTCGAGGAGGCGCGCGCCAGCTCAGTCTCGCCAGCCTGGCGGATCTCCGGGGGCAGGTCCTGCACTGTAATAGTATCGGAGCGCGCCAGGTAGGTGAGGCGCTCCAGGAGGTTTTCCAGCTCGCGCACGTTGCCCGGCCAGCTATAGCGCTCCATCAGGGTCAGAGCCTCTGGTGTGATGCCAAAGGAGCGGCCCAGGGTCCGGCTCTGTCGCTGCAGAAAGTGCTCAACCAGCAGGGGCAGGTCCTCCAGGCGCTCACGGAGGGATGGGATATGAATAGAGAGGACATTGAGGCGATAATAGAGATCGGAGCGGAAGGTCCCGCGCCGCACCTCTTCACGCAGATCCTTATGGGTAGCGGCGATGATGCGCACGTCGACGGGTATGACGCGCTGTCCTCCAATGCGGACAATGGTGCGCGTCTCAATAGCCCGCAGCAGGGTGGTCTGCAGGTCCAGGGGCATGTCGCCGATCTCATCGAGGAAGAGGGTGCCGCCGTGGGCCTGTTCGAACTTGCCCGAGCGCCCCTGGCGGTCAGCGCCGGTGAAGGAGCCGCCCTCGTAGCCAAAGAGTTCGGTGTTGATCAGCTCGCGCGGAATGGCCGCGCAGTTGATGGCCACGAAAGGACCGTCGGCCCGCGGACTGTTGTTATGGATGCTCTGGGCGAAGATCTCTTTGCCAACGCCGGTCTCGCCATGCAAGAGCACGGTGGAGTTGCTATGCGAGGCCAGGCGTGCCAGGCGCAGAGCTTCTTGCAACGGGGCGCTGCGCCCGACAACGTTGGCAAAGGTCAGACGTGCCCGCGCGCCGGTCATTCTGTTGACGAGCTTCTGCACGCGCTCGATGCTGCGCAGGATGAGCACGAAGCCATCGGAGATCAGTGGGCCACCTGACGTACTGCCTACTGTCAGGCGCCCCAGGACTGGCTCGGGCTCGCCCGCAGTGAGGGCGATGGGCTTGAGTGAGCAGAGGCAGGTGACGCGGCCCCGCGTTGTTTCAAAGACGATCTCTTCCTCGTTCAAGGGCTGCTGGCAGGCGAGCGCTTGCTGGAGTAGAGGGGGCAGCGGCAGCACGTCGCGCAGGCGCCGCCCCATCACACGCGCCGGCACCAGTCCAAGCAGGGTGCCGGCAGGCCCGTTCATCTGGGAGATGACGCCATCGCGCCGCAGCAGGAGAATGCCTTCCGGCAAACTCTGAAGAATAATTTTCAGCTCGGCAAGCAGCTCGTTGGTGTTGCCGAGCCAAACCTGCATCTGAAGCTGACCGCTGATGACCTGGGCCGCGGCGGCCACCATCCCGAGGGTATGGGGATGGCTGCGCTCACAGGGACCAGCCACCGCCAGCACACCGACCGCTTGCCCAAGGGGATCATGCACCGGTGCGGCAGCGGTGTAGAGCGCATGCAGGGCGGCGCGGTAGTGCATGGCTCCCTCTAGCTGCATGGGAAATGACTCTTGGAGGGCCAGAGCCAGAGCATTCGCCCCTTGTTGCTCTTCATCCCACTGTGTTCCCACGCGCATCCCCAACGGCTCCAGCCGGGCGCGCGCTTCAGGATCACCGATCAGCTCGATGATGCGCGCTTCGGCGTTGGCAAAGATGACCAGCGAGTCTGATCCTTCGATGAATTGATAGAGGTCCTCCATCGCTGGACGAATGAGGGCCAGCAGGCGGCGTGAGAGCGGCTGCGTGGCCGCAGGGCCGGGGTCAGGCGCTGGCGGCTGGCCATAGGGATCAAGGCCCAGCGCCATGCACCGCCGCCAGGACTGCGCCAGAGCCGGCGGTAGGAGATCCTCGCGTAGACGACCCTGCAGCACGAATTGCTCCCAGATCGCGCGGTAATCTTGGACGCTGCTGAGCATGTTCCCTCCCTCCCTCTCCGGGCCGTTGTTGCGGCTGCGGTACCGCTCGTCTCCAGCAGCCAGGGATCGGGCTCAGGCGGCGGTCAAGGAGCGAGCGATAGCTGGGGCAGTCCGCAGCTTTACCTGGCCTGGATAGTACAGTATAGCACAGCGCTGGCCCCACCAGGGTTCTTCCCTGGCAGAGCCAGCGCCTTACTCCTTCCTTCATTGGCTCACAGCCACAGCTCAGCCAATCAGCCATTCTGCTACCTGGCCGGCCCCCGTGGCCTGGTCGTCAGGCTCAGTAGCCGCTATATTCGCCTTTGGCTGTCACTTTGCCCCAGAAGAGCCGGTAGGTAAAGACAAAGTAGACCACGGCGAGGAGAATGCCGATGATCCACCAGACCAGGCCGACCGTCAGCCCGTAAGGGCTGCCGGAAGCGTTATCAATGGTCAGGCTATGGGCCGGATCAACGGCGGGCAGCACGTCAGGATAGAGACCGAAGGCCGAGCTGGCCAGCATCCCGGCAATGAAAGCGCAGGACGAGAAGAAGGCCGCCAGATCGCGATTGCGGAAGGCAAAATGGCCTACGCCCAGCAGGCCCACGAAGGCGATCAGGGGGAAGATGGCCCCCCAGGGCCGGGCGTTGAAGCTGGCGTAGATCTGCGGCTGTACCGCGAAGGTGGCGATCGTGCTCACGATGGTCAGGAGAATCGTCACCGGCCAGCTGATGCGCAGGATGCGCCGCGCGCGCGTGTTGAGGGTGCCGTCGGTCTTGCGGGCGATATAGGCGGCCCCATGCATGGTCAGCGTACTGGCCGCCATCAGGCCGATCAGGATCGTGTACCAGTCCAGAATACCAGGCGTCTTGCTGAAGGGGTCGAAATCGGTCCACAGCGGCTCAAAGAAGACGCCATGTGCATCCAGGGGCACGCCGCGGATCACATTCGCCAGGGCCGCGCCGTAGAAGATGGTCAGCAAGGTGCTGCCGATAAAGAACATGCCGTCCCAGAAAGAGGCCCAGACAGGGCTGGGGACACGCGAGCGCAGCTCAATGGAGACGCCTCGCCACATCAGCAGCCAGAGTACAATGCAGAGCGGCAGATAGAAGCCGCTGAAGCTAGAGGCATAGAGCACCGGGAAGGTGAAGAAGAGGGTACCGCCAGCGGCGATAATCCAGACCTCGTTGCCATCCCAGACCGGACCAATGGCGCGCAGAATCAGGCGCCGTTCCTGGTCGCTGCGGGCGGCAACCAGGTGAATGATGCCGGCGCCCAGGTCGAAGCCGTCCAGCAGGACGTACATTGTCAACATAAAGGCGACAAGAATGAACCAGAGTGTTGCCATCAGCCTTGACCTCCCTTGCTCAGCTCAACCTTCTGCCACCGTACCGGTGGCCAGGCCGGATAGACCTCCCTCTTCTGCACCCTCGGCTTCTTCTCCCTCGCCGCTCTCAGGCCCCTTGAGGGCCTCTGTGACCGAGAGGACAACATAGAGCAGACCGAGCAACAGGTACATACCGGCAAAACCGATCAGGGTGAAGAGGACGTTGCCCGCTGAAAGGTTGGCCGAGGAGCCTTGCGCTGTGGGTAAGAGGCCGTAGATGATCCACGGCTGGCGGCCCAGCTCGGTGGTAAACCATCCGGCAGTATTGGCAATCACCGGGAACGGCATCGCCAGCATTAAGATCCACAGCATCCAGCGCGTCGTGAAGAGACGCCGTTTCCAGAGCCAGAGCAGGCAGGCGACCCCCATGATCGGGATAAAGAAGGTGCCCAGGCCAACCATGATGTGATAGCTGTAGTAGAGTAGCTCGATCGAATCGGGCCGCTGATTCGCGGGAAACGCATCCAGCCCCTTGACCACCGCCTCCCAACGGCGATAGGTCAGAAAGCTGAGCACCTTGGGCACAATCAGCGGATTGTCAAGCTGGCCGCTCGCTGTATTGGGCTGGCCGAGAATGACAATGCCAGCCCCCTGCTCAGTATGAAAGAGACCTTCGAAGGCCGCCAGCTTGGCCGGTTGATATTTGGCTACCTGCTGGCCCTCCAGGTCGCCACTGGGGTAGAGCTGGATAACGCTGGCGATCAGGCCAACGATGACGCCCAGGGTCACAAAGATGCGCCCGTAGTCAACGTGGCTCTTGGACAGGAGATAGTAGGCCCCGAGGCCGGCCATGATGAAGGCCCCCGTGATCACCGCTCCGCTCATGGTGTGCAGATACTGGGGAAAGATCCACGGATTGAACAAGACTTCCCAGTAGTTGGAGATGTGCAGGCGGTTGCCGACGATGGTATAGCCTACGGGGTGCTGCATCCAGGCATTGGAGGCCACAATGAAGGCGCCAGAGGCCCAGGTGCCTAACCAGACCATGACGGCGGCAAACCAGTGCACTTTCTGCCCAAAGACCTTCTCGCCGAAGAGAAAGACGCCGAGAAAGGCCGACTCCAGGAAGAAGGCAAAGGCTCCTTCCATCGCCAGGGTCTGGGCGATGATGTCTCCAGCGTAGGCCGAAAAGCGTGCCCAGTTGGTGCCAAACTGGAACTCCATCGGGATGCCGGTGACAACGCCCAGCACAAAGCTGGTGGCGAAGATCTTGGCCCAAAAGCGAGCGCTGATATTGTAGCGCTCATCCTTCTTGATCAGGTAGAACGTCTTTAAGAGCACAATCAAGAAGGCTAACCCCATTGTAATCTGGGGAAAGATATAGTGATAGCCTACAGTAAAGGCGAATTGTACTCGTGATAAGATGGTCGACAGGTCCATATGCAGGCCAAACCTCCCACGGACTGACCGAAACGCCCGCTGCCGCTGGGTCCTGACTGGCTCACTCCCAGGATGAGAGCGCCTGACTCAGGTCAGGCCACAGGCAGCAAGGCGTTTTGCACTTCCCACAAACGTCGATAGAGGCCGCCGCGCTCCAGCAGCTGCTCGTGTTTGCCTCGCTCGGCAATACGCCCTCCATCCAGGACGAGAATTTCATCCATGCGCTCCATATGCAGGAGGCGATGGGTCACGAGCAGCGTCGTGCGGCCTTGCATCAATGTATCCAGCGCTTCAAACAGCGCCTGCTCGGTAAGATGGTCCAGATTCGCGGTGACCTCATCGAGCAAGAGGAGCGGCGCATCTTTTAACAGGGCGCGAGCAATGGCCAGGCGCTGGCGTTCGCCGCCCGACAGCTTGAGACCCTGCTCGCCGACCCAGGTGTCGAGGCTGGCGGGCAACTGGCGCACGAAATCGTCAAGCTGGGCCAGTGCCAGGACGTGCCAGAGCTGCTCTTCTGTAGCGGAGGGCGCTGCCAGACGGAGATTGCCGCGAATGGTGTCGTTGAAAAGGTAGGTCTCCTGCGTCACGACGCCCATCAAGCGGCGCAGGTCAGCCAGCGCAAAGCTGCGAATGTCCTGGCCCGCGAGCAGGATGCGCCCTTCCTGCGGGTCCCAGAAGCGCAAGGCCAGGCGGAGCAGACTGCTTTTGCCGGCACCGCTCGGGCCGACGATTGCCACGCGCGCCCCTGCTGGGACACGGAAGGAAATGTCCGCCAGGGTGAGCTGACGCCCTTCCTCTTCGTAGCGGAAGGTGACGTTCTCAAAAGCCAGTTCCAGCGATCGGCTGCCCGGTACAGGCAGCGGCTGTGCAGGATCGCAGACGGCGGGCGGGGTGTCGATGATCCGAAAGAGGCGCTCGCCGGCGGCCAACGAGTGGCCGAGCTGCCCGAAGGCCTGGGCCAGGGGCGTGATGGCTTCAAAAGCCGCCAGCACCAGCATGGCCAGAAAGCCCAGGTAGACGCTATTGATCTGCCCGGTCGCCGCCAGAGGAATGGCCAGCAGCAAGAGAGACCAGACCGCCAGGCCCGTTAGCAGCTCCTGCAGGCCTTCTTGCAGGCCACCAGCCACGGCCAGCCGCCGCTGAAGCTGGTCGAGCCGCTGCTCCCAGACAGCCAGCTGCTCGCGCCGGCGCTCTGCCTGGCCATAGGCCAGGAGGTCGCTCATCCCCTGCAGGCTCTCCACAAGGTGCACGTTTACCCGGCCACGGAGCGCCAACTGCTCACGTCCCAGGCCGCGCGTCAGGCGGAGGGCCAGCAGTGGCAACCCCAGGCCGGCGATGAGCAGGAAGAAGAGGGCCGCCAGGGCCAGGACTGTATTGAACATCGCCAGGAGCCAGCAAGTAATGAGCGTGACCAGGGCCGCCACCAGCACCGGCGCCACCACGCGCAGGTAGAGATTCTGGAGTTCGTCAACGTCGGAGACCAGGCGCGCCAGCAAGTCGCCGCTGCGCAGCTGCCAGAGACGCGCCGGCGCCAGCGGGGCCAGTCGGTGATAGACAGCCACCCGGATATGCGCCAGCAGGCGAAAGGTGACATTATGCGAGAGCAAGCGCTCGCCATAGCGAGCGGCAGCCCGCACCAGGCCCATCAAGCGCACGATCGTAATCGGAATGCTCAGCAGGACGATCATGGTCACAATGGCCGCCCCGGCGATGAGGTAGGAGGCCATGCTCAACAAGAGCATATTGGCCACGACCATGACGCCTCCCAGGAGGACCGTCACGACGATCTGGGGCGTAAAGGGACGGAGAAAGGCCAGCAGGCGCCAGGCCGTTCTCACTGCTGATCGTTTGCTGGTCATAGGGCCTCGGCCTCCTTCTCGGGCATGGCTCCGGCCTCCTGCAGCCGGGCCGTCATCAATTGCGCATAGGCGCTCGTGGGCTGCTGCAGCAGGAGCGCAGGCTGGCCAGACTCGACCAGGCGCCCACCGTCGAGGACAAGCACCTGATCGGCGGCGGCAACTGTGTTGATGCGATGGGCAATGACCAGAACCGTGCAGCGGCGGCGCAGGCGAGCCAGCGCCGCACTCAACAGAGCCTCACTCTCGGGATCAAGGCTAGAGCTTGGCTCGTCCAGGATCAGCAGCGGTGCCTGCTTTAAGAAGGCCCGCGCCAGGGCGAGACGCTGAAGCTGACCGGCGCTCAGCCGCAGACCTTGCTCGCCCACCTCGGTGTCATAGCCCGCCGGCAGCTCACGGATGAAGTCCGCCGCGCCCGCCAGTTCGGCAGCGTGCTCTACCTCCGCGTCGCTGGCCCCAGGCCGCGCCAGACGAATGTTGTCGCGCACACTCCCACTAAAGAGATAGGGACGCTGCGGCACCAGCGCTACGTACTCCCGCCAGAGATCCGCCGGCAGGCGATCCAGTGATAAGCCATTGACCAGGATGACCCCACTTTCGATCTCCATGAAGCGCAGCAGCAGATTGACCAGCGTGCTCTTGCCCGCTCCACTGCGCCCAACCAGCGCCGTACAGGAACCTGCAGGCAGGGTAAAGCTCACCTGTTGCAAGGCTGGGCGCTCGCTCTCGGGATAGCGACAGGTCACGTGCTCACAACTGATCGTCAAGGGAGCAGCAGGCAGCGACGGCGCAATGGCTGCGCACGATTCGCTGACCGACGGCACAGTGGCCAAAATCTCTAGCATGCGCCTGGCCGCCACCCGCCCCTCCATGCCGGCATGATATTGCGTGCCCAACTCACGCAGCGGGCGGTAGAATTCAGGAATGAGTAATAAGACAAGAAAAGCTTGTTCAAAGGGTATCTCACGGTTGATGAGACGCACACCCAGAAAGACAGCAATCAGACCAATAGCCAGCATGGTCATGAATTCGAGGACCGCCCCCGAGAGGAAGGCATAACGCAGCACCTTGAGAGTGCGACGGCGATATTCATCGCTCAGGCGAGCCACGTGCGCTTCCTGGGCGCCGCTACGCCCAAAGAGATGGAGCGTCACCAGGCCCTGAATGGTATCGAGAAAGTGCGCGCTCAGCCGCGCCAGGGTCGTCCACTGACGCTGGATATGCTTCTGGGAATAGCTGCCCACCGCAATCATCAGGATGGGGATGACAGGACCAGTGATCAGCAAGAGGATGGCACTGAGATGGTCCAGTGGCCAGATAATGGCCAGCAAGAGGAGCGGAATAACTACGCTCCAGATGGCCTGCGGCAGGTAGCGAGCCACATAGGTCTCCAGGCGCTCGCAGCCCTCATTGAGGAGAGCGACCAGCTCACCGCTGCGTTCGCCGCGCACAAAGAGCGGGCCTAGACGCAGCAGATGCGCAAAGAGACGGCGCCTCATCTCGCCTTTGACCCGACTGCCGGCCCGGCGCGCGCTGAATTCGCGCAGCCAGACCAGAGCAGCCCGCAAGCCGATGATCACGAGCAGCGCAATGAGGGCTGACCCGACCTGCTGCAGATCAGCATGGCCAAGAAAGACACGCGCGATAACCCAGCTGAGCAAGGCCATCTGCCCCACAGTGGCCAGGAGCGCCAGCAGGCCCGCCAGGACACTCAGCGCTAACGGCCAGCGCGCCGCAGTACAGTAGCGCAATATCTGCTTCTCCATCGCACTCCTCTTGGCAAAATCAGCTATCCGATCTCTCAGGTCTCTCAGATGTGCTCTCAACACCCTATACTCTAGCGCAATCCCAGGCCCCTGCAATCGGGGGAGAACCTGAACTTTTTTGCGGAGAATACCGTATCTGCTCTGTCCTGAGAAATAGTAGAACACCTGAGAGGCGAAGTTGCAACGCTGCCAGGCAATCGAGAAAAGGCTCAGGCTCTTTTGTGAGCAGATCGTAAGGCAATCTCACCCGAGACGAGCGAGCATGAGAACAGGCGAGAACCTCGGGCTGCAATCAAAACACTCACTTCAGCAGTGTTAAAAAAGTGACAAAACATCTGTGAAGTTGTTCCTGGTAGCAGCATCCATCTCCTGGCACAATTGCTGGTGCAGGGTTCTGAAGAGCGAGCAACCCTGACCGAGCCGAAATCAGAGGAATAGCCACGAAGGAGAGACATCCACATGATTGACTGGTACCATCTCGTGCTCTTCTTGCATATTCTGGGGGCCCTGGGCCTCTTCATGGGGGTAGCGGTGCAGCTGATCAGTATGCAGGGAGCACGCCGGGCGCAGAGCGTAGAGGCTGTCCGTCTCTGGAGCAGCGTACTTCGACCCCTGGGGAGATTCATGCTGCTGACCTCCTTGCTCATCTTGTTCGCTGGCCTGGCCATGTTGCTGGAGGCCTGGGGCTGGAGCCAGGCCTGGCTCGATATCTCGCTGGTTCTCTTTCTCCTCACCGGCCTGGTGGCCTCACGGGTCAATAGCGCTCATGGGCGCCGCCTCGGCTCCCAGTTGGCACGCGCCGGAGCGGGACCGGTTAGCCCAGAGCTACGCCAGCTCCTGACGCATCCCCTGCCCTGGACCACGACAATTACAACCTCGACCCTGGCCGTCGGCATCGTGTTCTTAATGGTCATGAAGCCAGACTGGATCGGCTCGCTCCTGACAGTCGCCGTTGCTGCCCTCATCAGCGCAGCCATGTCGGGTCTGGTGATTCGCCAGGGTGGAACCGGCCCGGCTATGACTCCCCAGGACCAGGAGTCGCTTTCAGCTTCACAGACCGCCAACCGGCGGTGAGCTGAGGATCTGCCTGTCAACACAGCATGCGCGGCGAGCCATGAGCCTGGCCAGGAGGCCGCTGGCGCGCAGGCACCAGCGAACCTGGACAGTACTGGCCAGGCTCTCTCGCCCCCAAGAAAAGGGTGTTGACTAATTGAGCCACCCGCGTTATAATAATGTCTCAAGCCGTTGTGTGAGCCACATTCCTCAGAAATAGTAGAACACCTGAGAGGCAAAGTTGCAACGCCGCCGGGCAATCGAGAAAAGGCTCAGGCTCTTTTGTGAGGGGACCGTAAGGCCTCTCACCAGAGGCGGGCGAGCAGGAGAATAGACAAGCCCCTTGAGCAGCTATCAAAACTCTCACGTTTCAGCAGTGTTAAGAAAGCAATAAAAGATCTGTGAAATTGTGCCTGGCCACAGGAGCCATCTCTCGGTAGAATGGCTGACACAGAGACCAGGAAAGGCCAGTAACTCTGACTGATCTGAAATCACTAGAAGTGGAGTAGTCAAGAAAGAGAGACATCCACATGATCGACTGGTACCATCTCGTACTCTTCTTGCATATTCTGGGCACCCTCGGCTTCTTCATGGGGATAGCCGTGCAGTTGATTGGCATGCTGAGAGCACGCCAGGCCCAGAGCGTAGAGGCTGTCCGTCTCTGGAGCAGCATGCTCCGGCCCCTAGGGAGATTTATGCCGCTGGCGTCCTTGCTCATCTTTTTCGCTGGCCTGGCCTTGTTGTTGGGGTCCTGGGGCTGGAGCCACGCCTGGCTCGATGTCTCGCTGGTTCTCTTTCTGCTCGCTGGCCTGGCGACCGCTCACATCAATAGCACTCATGGGCACCGCCTCGGCGCTCTGCTGGCAGGCTCCGGAGCAGGACCGGTTAGCCCAGAGCTGCGCCAGATCCTGACGCATCCGCTACCCTGGACTACGACGATCACAAACTCGATCCTGGCCATCGGCATCCTCTTCCTGATGGTCATAAAGCCAGGTTGGCTCGGCTCGCTCCTGACAGTTGCCGCGGCCTTCGTCATCGGCGCGATCATCTCGGGTCTGGTGATCCGCCAGGGGAGAAACGACCCAGCCATGACTCCCCAGGATCAGGGACCGCTTCCGGCTTCACAGACCGCCAACCAGCGCTGAGGTAGGAGATCTGCCAGCCAGCCCTTTGGTTGTCTACGTAACCACGCTCATAGGGCAGATCTTGCTCAGGAGGCTGCCGCCACGCTGACACCAGCCAGCAGGCTCAGGCAGCTCTGGCCAGGTTCTCTCGCTCCCAAAAAAAGGGTGTTGACTAATTGAGCCACCCGCGTTATAATAATGTCGCAAGCCGTTGTGAGAGGCACATTCCTCGATAGCTCAACGGTAGAGCAACCGGCTGTTAACCGGTGGGTTGCAGGTTCGAATCCTGCTCGAGGAGCCTTGTAAGAAGAGAGCCACAGAAGCGCTGACTTCTGTGGCTCTTCTTTTTGCAGGCGATGGCCTGCGTGTTTTTTTGGGGACCATCGCCTCCCTTCCTCCCTCCCGAAGCGAGCTGCTTACCCCTCTGCAGGCTCAGCGAGGTGCTGAGCCTCGCCGCGCTCGACCGAGCCTGTGGCCCGGCTGTCTTCTTCAGCCTCGGTCGACGGGCTAACGGTCTCGGCGAAAATCGGGCGCAGCTCGCTGATAGTCGGTGGGCGACCTCCTGCTCCCCCGCGCCGCTGCAGGCAGAGCCGATAGCTGACACGGTCGGGCCGATAGTAGCGCTCCTGGATGTAAATAGGGGCATTCCCTCCTGTGCAAGAGAGGCGGCGGATCAGTAATAGTGCGGCTCCCACTGGCACCTCTAGCAGGTGGGCCTGCTCGGGCGTCGCATTGGCTGCCGTGATCTCAAAGGTACCTGCCTCAATAGGGATGCCGTAGCGCGACTCTAGCAGGTGATAGATCGTCTCGCGGTCTAGCTCCTCCTCGGGCAAGAGCACGCCGAAGCGCATCGGCAGCCAGGTCACATCGAAAGCCATAGGCCGGCCATTGGCCAGGCGCAGACGATCGAGGCGCATCACCTCCTCGCCCTCGCGCAGGCCCAAGGCGCTGGCCACCGCCCGGCTGGCCGCCTCGCGCTGGAAGGCCAGAACACGCGAGGATGGCTCAAGGCCAGCTAGCTCCATGTCCTCGACAAAATCGGTCAGACGGACAAGGCTCTGCTCGACGCGCTGCTCGGCTACATAGGTACCTTTCCCATGACGCCGCACGACCAGGCCCTCGTCTTCCAATTCGTTGAGGGCCTGTCGCACGGTAATGCGGCTGACTCCGTACGTTTGCATCAGCTCCTGCTCGGTCGGTAGGCGATCACCAGGACGATAAACGCCGCGCTCAATCCCGCCACGCAGAATCTGCTTGAGCTGGTGATAAAGCGGCGTCGGCCCCGGCATCAATTGCTGTGGTGTTGGCATACTTCTCCTCAGCCTGGCCCAGTTCGCTTCCGTGGCAATGGTTATGACGATATGCTCACTGCGGAACACTCCCCTCATTATAGGATATCAGAGCACGTGCGACAAGCCATTATGCGGAAGGAGCACTGAGTGGAGCAAGTGCAGCGATGGTACGCTGTAGACGCTTACTCGCCCCCTGCGCAATTTGTACGAGCTGCGGGTTGCCGCTCACCGCCAGCATAGCCTGGGGATCGGCAATCTCGACCCGACTGCCGTCAGCAACAGCACGCACGACGACGTTGCAGGGCAGGAGGAGACCGATCTCCGGCTCGATCTCCAGAGCCTGATGAGCCAGGTGAGGATTGCAGGCCCCCAGAATAACGTAGGGAGACGTCTCCAGCCCGAGCCTGTCGCGCAGCGTGCGCCGCACATCAATTTCAGTCAGGACCCCAAAGCCTTCCGCCTTGAGAGCCTCCTTGACACGCTCAATAGCCTGCTCATAGGGTAGAGACAGCGTCGTGCCAAAACCGTAGGTTGCCATTGGTTTTCTCCCTCCTTCTCTGTTTGCACTGTTCTCGCAGCAGCAATTGCCACATTTGCCGGTCTGCTAAGACCGACCGCTGTCGACACAGCCACCAGATGGGTGTTTTTCTGCTCTCCCATGCACGCCCGCAGGCAGCGGGCCAGCGAACGGAAGCGAGGAGCAGGCAGCAGGCGAGAGGAGAAGGCCCAAGAGCCAGCCGCCTGGCAACGGCGGACCGGGCTGGCTGAGAGCGCTCGGCGCTACTGACGGAAGCCCGGGCGGACGGCCTCGCTCCCCTCTAGTGGCTGCTCCTCCGGGGCCAGCACTGACCCAAGCTGGAGCGTTTGAGCCAGCGCCGTAAAACGCTCCTGGACGCCAGCGCAGACAATGTCACAGAGGGTCAGGACGCTAGGGTCGGCCAGGGCATAGTAAATGCTGGTGCCAACCTTGCGCCGCTTGACGAGCCCCCCCTGCATGAGGGCCGCCAGATGTTTCGAGACATTCGGCTGGCTGGCCCCCGTCAGAGCAACCAGCTCGCCAACACTGCGCTCACCCCCCGTGAGGGCCGCCAGGAGCTTGAGACGCAATGGCTCTCCCAAGAGACGGAAGCGCGCCGCAATAAGCTCAAGCAGCGGATCTGGAACCCCCCCTTCGCTGCTGATCTGCTTCCAGCGCGCTGCGCTCTCGGTCTCCAACGGCTGTCGTTCCTCCCCTTCTTGAACCGGCTGCTGTCTCTCCTTTGTCAAGATGCTCTCCTTTCTCACTGTGAGTACTGGTCAACGGGTGAAAATCCATCGCCAACCACTTGACTTCATGACTATATAGTAATATAATTAGTGAGGAAAGTCAAGGAGAGTGGGGCCGCGAAAGACAGGCCGCCTCTCCTCAAAGTGAGTGAAAGGGAGAGCAAGGCCAATGTTTGAACGATTCCTACGACGCTCCGAAGAAGCGCAGAGCGTGTCGACGATCGATGTCCGCGAAGCCTGGGAGCGCCTGGCTCGCACGGATGGTGAGACGGTTTTGATCGATGTGCGCGAACCGTGGGAATATCGCAGCGGCCACGCGCCGCGCGCTGTCAATATTCCCCTCGGACAACTGGCCGCCCGCGTCAACGAGGTACCGCGCGATCGCGAGGTGCTGTTGATCTGTCTGAGCGGTCACCGCAGCGCCCAGGCAGCCAGGCTGCTTCAACGCCTGGGTCTCTCGCACGTCGTCAACATCAAAGGCGGGATCACGAGCTGGCGCCTGCATGGGCTGCCCGTCGAATAGTGGGTCCACAGATGGGCCTACCAGGGGGCGCCGTGCCAGGTCAGCTACTGCTCCCCCTTCAGAGACGGGGGCATCAGCACACTCCATTTTTTCAACTCCTCTGTGGTTATGTCGACATAACGAGTCAAGATGATATACTAATAGAGGTCAGCCGCTCCCGTGGTTGAAGAACGAGCGAACGAGCGGCCCAGCCTTGGGCGAGCGCCACCCCCCCGAGGCTGGCAGCAGGCGGGTGGCTGTGAGGTGAGAACCATGCAAATCGAACAGTTCTTCATTGAAGGTCTGGGGCATCAATCCTACGTTGTCAGCGACGGGCGCAGCGGCCAGGCGGCGGTGGTTGACCCCCGTCGCGACGTCGACGTCTACCTGGAAGCCGCAGCGCGCTCGCAGGTGCGCATTACCCACATTCTGGAGACGCACATTCACAACGACTACGTCACTGGTGGGCGCGAGCTGGCAGCTCGCACTGGCGCCACCATTGTCGCCAGTGCTGATGCCCACCTGCTGTATCCTCACCAGCCCGTGCGCGACGGCGAGCGCTTCCGCGTGGGCGAGCTGACTTTCCAGGCCCTGGCGACCCCGGGCCACACCCCTGAGCACACGAGCTACCTGGTGTATCAGCCGGAGAGCAGTCAGCCCTATGCGCTCTTCAGTGGTGGCAGCATGCTCGTCGGCAGCGCAGGCCGCACCGACCTGCTCGGTCCCGAGCTGACCCTGACCTTGACGCGCCAGCAATACCACTCGCTGCTGCGTCTCTTGCAGACCTTGCCTGACAGCGTGCTGGTTTACCCGACCCACGGCGCTGGCTCCTTCTGCGTGGCGAGCGCTGTCGGCGCCAGGCGCAGCACTACTATCGGCCAGGAGCGTCTGGCTAATCCTGTGGTCCAGGCGCGCGACGAAGCCGAATTTGTGCGCCGCCAGCTTGCCAGCTACACCGCCTACCCGCACTATTACCGCTACATGCACGATATCAATCAGAAGGGTCCGCGCATCCTGGGCGGGTTGCCGGAGCTGCCGCCGCGCTCGCCACAGGAGGTGCAGCGCTGGCTGCAGCAGGGCCTGCCACTGATCGACGGTCGCTCCCGCACAGAGTTCGCTCGTGAATATATACCTGGCTCCTTGAATATCGAGCTAGATAGCTCCTTCGCCACGTACGTCGGCTGGCTGCTGCCCTTCAATACGCCGCTGTTGCTGCTGATCGAGGATGAGGAGGGTCGACGTGAGGCGGTGGTGCAGCTGATCCGCATTGGTTACGAACAGGCTCAAGGCTACCTGGCTGGCGGCATCGCGGCCTGGAAGGCTGCCGCTCTGCCTACAAGCAGCTTCGAACAGATCGATATTGATACGCTCTACCGACGCTGGAAGAGCCAGCCCTCGCTGACCGTGCTGGATGTGCGCCGCGATGATGAGTGGCAGCAAGGCCATATTCCGGGCGCGCTCCACGTGCACATCGGCGACCTCCCCCAGCATCTGGAGAGCCTGCCGCGCCATACGCCTCTGGCGGTCGTCTGCCACTCCGGCCACCGCGCCTCGATCGCAGCCAGCATGCTGGCGGCCACAGGACGCGAGGTGGTGGCTGTCGATGGGGGTGTGCCCGATTGGCAGGCCCGTGGTCTACCGCTGGAGAGCGAGCCGGCAGAGGAAGCCGCTCTGCCGTCGGCAGAGGATCTGGCGACGCATGCTCATCCGTGAAGCTCAGGCGATCTCGCAGGTCCTGGCGCTGGCAGAGCGGGAGCTGGCCAATTGCCGGCTCCCTCTGCCCTGGGCTTTCCCGGGTATACGGTTGTGCATGCATGGCGCCGCTGGGCGCGGTAGAATGTGGTGGGCTTCTCCCTGATAGGATGAGCCTTTCCTGGACCCCTGGGCCGTCGGCGACGCGCAATAGCGAAAAAAGAATAATGTACAGCGTTATCAATTGAAAGAAGGTGAAACGATGGCTTTGATTGAAGCAAGCGATCAGGAAAAGATTCGCGAGCTTTTCAAAGAGCTGGATGGTGAGGTGACGATTACCTACTTCACGCAGCGCGAGTCGCCGCTGCTCATCCCGGGCCATGAATGCCAGTTCTGCAAAGAGACCCGCGAGCTTCTGGAAGAGGTGGCCAGCCTCTCGGAGAAGATCCATCTTCAGGTGAAGGATTTTTATCGCGATGAGGCCGAGGCCAGGCAGCGCCAGATAGAGCGCATTCCGGCCTTTCTCCTGGAGGGCAAGGCCAGGGGACGCCTGCGCTTCTTCGGTATTCCAGCTGGTTACGAGTTCAGCACGCTGATCGAGGATATCCGCAGGCTGTCGCGCGGCGAAACAGCGCTTAGTCCACAGACGCAGCAACAATTACAGTCGCTGCAGCAAGATCTGCATATTCAGGTGTTTGTCACACCAACCTGCCCTTACTGCCCACGGATGGCGCTGTTGGCCCATGCGCTGGCCATGGCCAGCGAGCGCGTAACGGCGGATGTCGTCGAGATTTCCGAATTCGTCGATCTGGCACAGCGCTACCGCGTCCAGGGAGTGCCTAAGACAGTGATTAACGACCAGCTAGAGATTCTGGGAGCGGTGCCCGAGACGCGGCTGATGCAGCAGATCATGCAGACCTTCGCTCCCGAGGCAGCCCAGTCTTCTCAGGCGTCTCAGTCCCAACGATGAGCTGAGGTCGCCAGGAGCAGAGGCAGAGCAGCAGGTCCGCCGAAAGGGCCAGCCAGAGCGAGGAAGGCGAGAGCGAGCTTTGTCCGATCGCCTGCTCTCGGCTTGACATTGGCTACGCGATCTGCTACACTAAAGACAATCCGAACAAAGGCGCATGCTACGCGCTCTAGAGAGTGACACAGACGTTGAACAGGAGGAGTAGGCGCTCTGGCCCCGACAGAGAGGGAAGATCACCGGCTGCAAGTCTTCCCCGGATGGCAGACGCTGAAGGTCGCCTGGGAGTCTGAGCAAGGGAGCTTGTCGCGGTCCCGGCAGAGCTGAGCAAGGGAGAGAGCAAGCGCAGAGGGGGACGATCGGGATGAGGATACTGAAAGGGACGCGCGAGCTGCTGCGGTGTGCCCGTTAGCGCACAAATGAGGGTCAATCGCCTCCTGCCATCAGGGGAGGAGAGCAGCATCATTGCTCAAGATCGCGGCCTTTACTGGCCGGCAGAGCAACCCGAGTGTAAGCCTGAGCGCAGGGCGCAGAGCGATTGACTGAAGCAAGGTGGTACCACGAGTATGAACCCTTCTCGTCCTTGATGGCGGGAAGGGTTTTCTGTTAGAAGAGTGATCCGCCCAACTCCCCGCCTTGGGATAGTGGGCTCCCTGGTTAGTCCACAGGCAGCCAGGCCCCACCCGCTCTCAGTGCCGCGGTCTGAGCTGACAAAAAGTGGCCTGGCCGCGTCTGACCTGAGTACGCTTTGAGCCATCATCGCTATCATCATCATCGTTGCAGCCGTTCATCATAGCAGCCAGGGCAGTCCAGCCAGGCGGTGAGAGTGGAGTTCACCCACTACCGCAGGAGGGAATATGATTGAGCAGGAGAAGATAAGCACTATCGAAGAGAAAAAGCAGTTGCTTGCGGCCCTACCCAAAGCCTATGAGCCGCAGGCGGTCGAGGGAAAATGGTATCGCTTCTGGGAGGAAGGAGGCTACTTTAAGCCGCGCCCGAATCCACAGCGGCCCCCCTTTGTGATCAGCATGCCGCCCCCGAACGTGACTGGCGTGCTGCATGTGGGGCATGCCCTCACCGCTACCATCGAGGATATTATGATTCGCTACCATCGGATGCGTGGCGATGAAACGCTGTGGGTGCCGGGCGAGGATCACGCTGGCATTGCCACGCAGGCCGTGGTGGAGCGCGAACTGGCTAAGGAGGGAACCGATCGTCATCGTCTGGGTCGCGCCGCCTTCCTCGAACGGGTCTGGCAGTGGGTTGGCCAATATAAGAAGCGCATCCAGAACCAGCACCGCCGCCTCGGCGTCTCCTGCGATTGGTCACGTCAGCGCTTTACCCTGGACGAGGGCCTCTCGCGCGCCGTGCGTGAGGTTTTTGTGCGCCTCTACGAAGAGGGCCTGATCTACCGCGGCGAGCGCATCATTAACTGGTGCCCGCGCTGCATGAGCGCCATCTCTGATCTGGAGGTGGAGCACGAGGATACCCCTGGCAAGCTGACCTACGTGCGCTATCCGCTCAAGCCCGAGGCCGGGAGCAACGCTGAGACAACCGAGTATATCAGTGTGGCCACCACACGCCCGGAGACGATCCTCGGCGATACGGCGGTGGCGGTCAACCCGCGTGACGAGCGCTATCGCGCTTTGGTGGGGCGCACCGCCATTCTGCCGGTCATTGGGCGCGAGATTCCCATCATCGCCGATGAGGCTGTGGAAATGGGCTTCGGCACCGGCGCGGTCAAGGTGACGCCCTTCCACGATCCAACCGATTTCGAGATCGGCCAGCGCCACGGCCTGCCGCGTGTGCAGGTCATCGGCTTCGATGGCAAGATGACCCCCGAGGCCGGTCCCTACGCCGGTTTGGATCGCTTTGAGGCGCGCAAGAAGCTGGTCGAGCAGCTCCAGCAGGAGGGTCTGATCGTCAAGATCGAGGATTACACGGTCCCTCTGGGCCACTGCCAGCGCTGCAATACGGTGATTGAGCCGCTGGTCTCGAAGCAGTGGTTCGTGCACATGAAGCCGCTGGCCACGCCGGCGCTGAACGCGGTCAAGTATGGCCAGATTCGCATCCTGCCTGAGCGCTTTACGAAAATCTACTGTGATTGGCTGGAGAACATCCACGACTGGACGATCTCGCGCCAGCTCTGGTGGGGCCATCGCATTCCAGTCTGGTACTGCGATGACTGCGGCGAGACGATCGCCAGTCGCGAGGATGTGACGCGCTGTCCCCATTGCGAGAGTGAACGCCTGCATCAGGATGAGGATGTGCTCGATACCTGGTTCTCGTCCTGGCTGTGGCCGTTCAGTACGCTCGGCTGGCCCGACGATACGCCGGACCTCCGTCGCTACTATCCAACCTCGGTGATGGAGACGGGCTACGACATCATCTTCTTCTGGGTGGCGCGCATGGTGATGGCCGGCATCCATTTCATGGGGACGATCCCCTTCCGCGTCATCTACCTGCACGGCCTGGTGCGCGACGCCAAGGGCGAGAAGATGAGCAAGTCGAAGAACAACGTCGCCGATCCAATCGAGGTGATGGATCAGTACGGCACCGACGCCCTGCGCTTCACTCTGGCCACCAGCAGTACGCCCGGCAACGATATGAAGCTGGTGCCCGAGCGCATCGTGGGCAACCGCAATTTCGCCAATAAGATCTGGAACGCCTCGCGCTTTGTCTTGACAGCGACCGCCGAGATTGAGGACGGCGTGCCTCCCCTGGAGGCCCTCCGCCCCCGCACCCTGGCCGATCGCTGGATCGTGAGCCGCATCTCGCAGCTGATCAGCGATGTGACACAATTGATTGAGGAGTTCCAGTTTGGCGAAGCCGGTCGCCGTATCCATGAGTTCTTCTGGACCGAATACTGCGACTGGTATCTGGAGATCGCCAAGGTGCAGCTCCAGGGCGACGCCGAGGCCCGCAAGACGACGGCGGCGATTCTGCGCGCGGTGCTCGATACCTCGCTGCGCCTTCTCCACCCCTTCATGCCCTTTGTGACAGAGGAGGTGTGGCAGCATCTCTACCGCTTCAGCGAGCCGGAGCCAGAGCGCTGGCCGGCCCCGGCCCTGATCGTGGCCCCCTGGCCGCAGGCTGTGCCAGCCGCCAAAGACGAGGAGGCCGAGGAGGACTTCGCCCTCTTGCAGGAGCTGATCACGCGCATCCGCGACGCGCGCAATCAGCTCGGCGTGGAGCCGGCCCGCCGCATTCAGGTGCTGCTGGCCGCTGGCCCGAAGCTCGCCCTCCTCAGCGAGCAGGCGCCCTTGATTGAGTTTCTGGCACGCACAGAGACGCCGCGCTTCTATGAGCGTCTGGAGCCAAAGCCACAAGGGGCAATGGGCCTGCTGGCTGGACCGGTGGAGATCTACCTGCCGCTGGCTGGGATGTTCGACGTGGAGAAGGAGCTGGCGCGCCTTGATAAGGAGATCGCCCGTACGGAGCAGGAGATTGCCCGCTTCCAGGCGCGGCTGGCCAACGAGGAGTTCGTCAAGCGGGCCAAGCCCGAGGTGGTGGAGCGCGAGCGTGAGCGCCTCAGCGAGCAAGAGGAGCGACTGGCCAAGCTGCGTGAGCGTCGCGCAGCTCTGAGCAGCTAAACGCTAGCGCTTGCCAGCGGGGCAGAAACCAGGCTGGCTCAGGTCGAGCCATCTGAGCCAGCCTGCTCCGCTCAGCCAGAGAGGGAGAGCAGACAGGTACTCCCATGTTCCTCCTTTTTCGCGCGCACAGGCAAGGAGCGGCCCATCGCAGCAGGCGATGGGCCGCTCCTTTTCCAGACACGCCACCGACAAGGAGAGAAGCTAGCTGTTTTTTCTCTCTTCCAGAAAGGAGAGGCCAATCTAATCCGGTCTTACTTGAGCTGCTGCCAGCTTTGGCCGCCGTCGCTCGTCCTCAGAATATGGGTTTTGGCCGGGGGTGCCAGACACAAAGCCCAGCCGGTAGTGGCCGTCAGGAAATCCAGTTGAATGACGTCGCTGAAGGGGCTGGCGGGTAGCTGCTGGCTCCAGTGTTGTCCCCCATCGTGGGTCACATAGAGGGTTGTGCGGTCGGTCGCATAGCCGACATTGGCCGAGACAAAGGACCAGGCGATGACGGAAGCCGGCAGTGCAACCCCATAGCGCCAGGTTTTGCCACCGTCGTGGGTGATGTAGAAATAGAGGCTCGCCTTACCAGCAGCATAGATATTGACGGGCAAGAGGCCATCACGACCAGAGAAGAAACGCGGCGGCAGGGTAGCGATTTGGGCCTTCTCGCTTCCAGTAGGCAGCGGTAGAGACTGAGGCTGCCAGCTCTGACCCCCATCGTGCGTTACATAGAGCCAGGCCCGCTTGAGGCCCGGCTCACTGCCGGTGGCCCAGCCGGTGGTGGTATTGATAAAGGCCAGCCCGGACTTGCTGCCGCTGTAGGGGAGGGTTGTCAGGCTCTGAGCCGCGCGTGCCTGGGCCGCGGAGACCTGCATGATGCGCTGCCAATGGTTGCCGCCATCGCTGGTGCGCCAGATAGCTACAGCCTCGGCATTGGTGGCAATCCCCAGATTGACCAGCAGCCAGCCGTGGAGGGCATCGATAAAGGTCAGTTGCACAACCCCGATCCCTGGAGCTGGCACATCTGTGCGCTGCCAGCTCTGGCCCCCATCGCTGGTATGGTAGATGGGAGTCGTCGCCCCATCCTGGAAAATCAGAGCTACCCAGGCAGTTTGAGCATCCAGATAGGCAGCGACAATACGCTCGACAGGCTCCTGCGGCGCTGTGCCAGCCTCGGGCTGAGGCGTGACATCCTGCCAGTGCACTCCGCCATTTGTGGTGCGCAGGACAGAGCGCTGGGTTGAGGCCCAGCCATGCCGCTCGTCGCACATCAGCAGCGCCTGCATCTGCTGCGCCGCCGCGCTGAGCGCAGGCGAGGTCGGCGAGGGTGGGGGCCCCCCGGGGGGAAGACAGCCGCTGCCAAGGGCCAGGAGAAAGAGGGTCGCCAGCGCCAGCCACGTTGGAGCAACCTGCCGCTGCCGCCTGACATCGCCATATCCTGCTGCTTCCCTCATAGGACAGACCTTCCTTGTTGCGCTTGCTCGCCAACAGGCGACGGGTCCGTAGCCCATGAACTGAACTGCTTTTGTAAGGTAGTGCTTGCTTTCACGATGAAGAAAAGAAGAGAGATAAGGCAACCTGGATCAGCAATCAGTGCAGTCAGCCCCAGATGAGACCACCACTCCCGGTCGTCAGGACTTGGGGACCATCTTCTGTCAGGGCAATGGTATGCTCGAAATGAGCACTGAGCGAGCCGTCAGCCGTGACAATGGTCCAGTGGTCGGGCAGGATACGGATCTGCTTGCTGCCCATGCCTACCATCGGCTCAACGGCGATGACTAGGCCGGGCCGGAGGGGAAAATCCATCGCCCGATGGTGGAAATTGGGCACCTGCGGCGGCTCCCACATCTCTCGTCCGATGCCATGCCCGATTAATTGCTCAAATACGGTAAAGCCGGCCTGACGAATGGTCTGCTCCATTGCACGCGCGACTTCAGACCAGCGCGACTTCTGCCCCAAGAGCTCAATAGCCAGATGGAGGGCACTCTCAGTTACCTGGAGCAGACGCCTGGCGCCTGCATCGATCTGACCCACTGCATGCGTCACCGCGGCGTCTCCACACCAACCATCAAGGCGACAGCCGATATCGATGCTGACAATGTCTCCCTCCTGGAGACGGCGTTTGCCTGGAATACCGTGGACGATTTGCTCATTGAGGGAGATACAGGTGGTTGCCGGATAGGGAACCGGCCCGGGAGCCCCCTTGAAGAGCGGGGCCGCTCCTTGCTCAGCCAGAAATGCCTCGACAGCCTCGTCGATCTCAGCAGTGCTCACCCCCGGCTTGACCAGCGAGGCCGCTACCTGATGGGCCCGCCAGACGATCTCTCCCGCCGCTCGCATAGCCTCAATCTCAGCGCGCGACTTCAGGCGATAGGTCACTCCCTTGCTGCTCATGGCTCGTGCTCACTCTCAGCTCAGTCCGGTTCAGCCTCGATCAGTTGCCAGCCAGGCAGACAGCGATCTTGCCTGACAAAGCAACCGATGGCCTGTCTGCTCAGACCGCATTTGGCTCTTACTCCGCCCTCGCCACCGCTTCCCAGCATTTTCTTGTCCGCCTCAGCCCTGGCCCTGGATCAACAGAACAGGCCCGTTCCTGACCTCAATGGGCCGCACTCACTCCTCTGTAGGTAAAGATGTGATGAAAGGAGAAATTGTAGATCAGAACCAGGAAAATCGCGATGGCCTGCGACAGGAGCGCTGGCACATGCGCCAGGTTGGTCAGGCTCAGCTCAATACAGAAATTCAACAGGCTGCCAACAGCAGCCGTGAGGTGAAAGCGCAGGCAGCGCTGCCACCACGAGCGCTGATGGCCTGGAAGATGGCGGAAGGTAAAGTAATCGTTGGCCATGAAATTGGCAATAATTGAGATTTCAGCGGCAGTGACGTTAGCAATGGCATTGTGCAGCGTACTATTAACCGGTATAGCCATGCGATAGAACATAATATAGAAAACGATCATATTGACGACAGCAGCTGCACCACCAATGAAAAGGTAAGTGAAGAGCCGCTGAAACCAGCCAGCCTTGCCGCCAGTGAGGTCATCAACGAGGGAGAGGAAGCGATTCACCAGAGCCAGCGAGGTTGGCTGATAGCTCGGCAAGCCGGGAGCCGAGCCTTGAGAAGAGCCGGCCCCGGTCCCACTGGCCGCGACTGCCGGCTGTGGCTGCGTGCTGTGTTCAACCAGAGCAATCAAATCCAGTAGGTCGTCCTGACGATCTTGCGTGATAGTATTCTTCATGCGTTCTCCGTGCCTACAATGGCCAATCAAAATTGTTACATTGGCACAAGCGAGTGAGAGATCGACAAAGTAACAGCCCCGTTTCCATCCAGGGATGTTAGTACCAGGCTGGTCCTGGTCACCCCGGCTTTCATTCAGGGTAGCCAGTCAGCTAGTCAGTCAGCTAATCAGCCAGCCAGCAAGCCAGCCAGACAGACAGACAGAGTGGGCTGGCCCGACTCGCTGGCCTGGGCTTAGCCGTTGAGGTTCTCTTTTTCAGCATAGGTGCCGCTTCTAATGATGAGCAGCAATCTGGCACCTTCCGCAGGATTACGGTAGACAGGGGTGGAGAGAATACGCTTAACTACTGGCAGACTGGGGCCGCTTGCTCTGGCTCTTACTCGATCCATCCACGGCGAGCGGTCCCAGTGAGCTGAATGGAAGGAACGCTTATGTCGCGTTGGTTCTACAGTCTCTTGCTCTTCGCGGTTCTGGCAGTGGCCCTGGAGTGGCTGCACGTGGAGATTCCTCCACTGCTACGCTTTGGATGCGCCGCGTTGGGCATTCTCCCGCTGGCGGCACTGATCGGGCGGGCTGTCGAGGCCGTGGCTGAGCATACGGGCGAGCGCATTGGGGGTTTACTGTTCGCGACCTTTGGGAATGTGACCGAGCTGATTATTGGCCTCTTTGCGCTGAGTGAAGGGCTGGTCGATGTGGTGCGCGCCTCGATCATCGGCTCTATTCTGGGCAATATTCTGCTGGTCCTCGGCGTAGCCACGATGGTGGGCTGCCTTAAGCATGGGCGGCTGCGCTTTGAGACGCGCCCGGCCAGCCAGTACGCTTCACTGCTCGCGCTCTGTATCGCCGGCCTGCTGTTGCCAGCGGTTGCCGAGCTGCTGGCTTCGCGCGCCGGTCAGAGCCATATTGTTGAGCGCGGCATCCAGCTCTCCGACTTTATTGCCGTCCTGCTGCTCCTCGGCTACCTGGCCTCGATCCTCTTCAGCGTCTTTCGCTTTCGCGACCATCCTGCGGAGGGAGTGGAGGAGAGCGGAGAGAGCTTTGAGCCAGTGCTTGGGGCGCGCTCTGAGGCAGCTCTCCTGCGCCTCCTCAGCTATCGCCAGCATCTGGCCCATAGCAATCTGCCGAACAAGAGCGGCGTACTGCGCGAGCTGGACCGCACCCTTCAGGCGATGGTCTCCGCGGAGCGGGCAGAAGCGACTCCTGCGGCTGCCGCTGGATCACCGTCTCCAACACCGGCAACCGGAACCGGGGACGCGCCCAGTGAACAGAGGGAGGCCACGCGCGGGACAGCCAGGCAGCAGTCGGCCCCTCCTTCAGAGGCCGCCGGCGAGAAAAAGCCTAATCTCTGGCTGGCATTGCTCTTGTTGGCCGCCGCCACTGCCGGGGTGGCTATCGTCTCGGACATCCTGGTTGCCTCGATCGAGCCATTCACAGAGCTGCTTGGCTGGAATCCAGCCTTCGTCGGCCTGGTCTTCCTCCCTCTGATTGGTGGGCTGCCGGAGTATTTCAACACCATCAATATGGCACTGGATAAGCGGATGGGCATGGTGCTGGCCGCCTCCGCTGGCTCGTCCATCCAGATCGCGCTCCTGGTGGCGCCGATTTTGGTGCTGGGCAGCCTGCTGGCCCCTCAGCGTCTGGACCTGGTCTTTAGCATCGTGGAGATTGCAGTTTTGGCTCTGGGAGCTTTCTTGTTCAGCGAGATTACACACGATGGTGAGCTGGTCTGGCTGGAAGGACTGCTCTTGATCTTGCTCTACGCTATCATGGGCGGCACCGTCTTTCTCTTCGGCGCCTGAAGCCCACTCGGCAGCTGGGGGCAATCAGACAGCTTTCACCGGTCAGCCAGGAAAGGCAAGGAGGCGAGGAGCAACGGCGCTCCTCCTCGCTGCCCGGTGCCAGCCCTTCCTCTGCAGAATGACGATGCACCCAGGTTGGGCCGGTGAGCGACGGCGGCACTGCCTGCGCGCAGTCTATGTGTTGAGTTTAGTAGGGAATAGGAAGGGCCTGGAGGCCCTCCTGACCAGGACGTACCAGCGGCGACACCAGGACTTCAATGGCAAAGGGTTTTTCGTAGAGCGGACGTCGGTGCTCGTCGGTAAAGACGATGTGCAGACGCTCACGACGTCCTCCACGCCCCTTCAGCGGCGGCGGCATGGGTATAGTCACTTCGGCCATGTAGCCGCTGGCCGGCACCGTGATGGCCGCCCGCTGGACGACGAAAGCGTAGCGCTGGTAGATGGCTGAACGGACCTCGATATACACGCGCTCTCCATGTGTGAGGGCGCTTAAGCCCACCGGTCGGCTGCCAGCTCGCGAGCCGGGTGGAGGCAGGGCGCGGTCCCTCCCCATCAGTCGTACTCGTATGGCGAAGCGCTGGCCAGGCTGCAGGCGCAGGGGCGTTTCGATAATGGCAGCGGCAGCGGTACCACGCTGCTGCTCGCCAATGATGAAGCGCTGAATCTGACGCAGCAGCGAGCGCTCCTGCAGGCCCTCTGTGGGGCTGGCCTTCACGAGGGCGGTGCTGCTCGACTTGCCAGAAGGCAGGAGTTTCCCCTGCAGAGCCGGCAAGAGGCCCGTAATGCGCTTCTGCAGCTGCTGCGTCATACGCCGGGCCAGCTCGCCAATTTCCTCTAACTCGGAGCGACGACGGGCCAGGATATAGGTAGGCAGGGCGGCGACGTCTTCCTGCGGAGCCGGCTCCTCTGGCCGGACCTGCTCCCTGGTCGCCGCAGACGCCGCCTGTCCATCCCTTCCCTCAGCTTCACTAGCGGCAGCAGTCACACCCACCGCAGGCCCTTGCTGCCCCTGGCCACCACCAGCAATTGGGCCTGTGCGACTGGCTGATCGCCCAGTGCGCTTTCTACCGCGCTCGCCAGCTCCATCCTGTCTCTCGTGGCCGGCAGCCTGCTCTCCAGCAAGAGAAGCAGTCGTAGCCGGACGCGGATAGCGCGCTATTTGTGTGCTGATGTACGGATTGGCCAGGGACTCGGCCAGGGAGGCCGCACTCTGGAAGCGCTCGGAGCGCTCAAAGGAGAGGGCCCGCATGACTACGGCCTCAATTTCCGGCTTCACGCGCGGATTCAGTTCACGCGGCGAGCGCAAGTGAGGCGCCGGAGCAGAGGGCGGCGTTCCAGTCAGCAACAGATAGAGCAAGGCCCCCAGGCTGTAGACATCGGAGCGGGCTTCGACCTTACCTTGCTGGACCTCGGGAGCTGTGAAAGGGCCTGGCTTGAAGGGACGCATAGCCCCAGTCAAGACCGGCAGCAGGGTACGGATATAGAGCGGGAGCCAGCAGAGCAGAAGGGCCGGATGACCGCGGTAATCCAGGCTGCCCATGACCAGGGCCTGGGGGTCCAGCTCTCCAATCACAATCTGATGGCCGTGGAGGCGATCCACTGTCTCGCACAGCTCTTGAATCCATTGGACAGCCACCTGTTCATCAGGCAGCCCGATCCCGCTCTGCAGAACGCTCTCCAGCGTGTAGAGGCGCCCACTCTCATCAGCGCTGGTCTGCTTTCCCTCAGCCTGAGCCTGAACGGTGGCCCCGTTGCGACCGGCCTCCTGCGCCTCACTCTGAGCGAAGGGATTGCCGGCAATGACGTAGATATGGCCCTGATCGTATTCTTGACGCAGAATAGGCGTCAGATGAGGGATGGCATGACGACGCAGCAGGTCGTACTCGCGCCTGACAAGCTGCGCCGCGCGCTGGCGGGCCTCGGCATCCAGCGTATTGATATCGACATCGCTGATGATCACCGTCTGCTGCGTACTGGCATCGGTAGCCAAGAATAGGCTGATGTAGGGACGGCGGCGCACCAGCGAGGTAATACGATAGCGTTGGCGAAACTCGGCCTCGGCCTCCGCTGGGCGGGGTGAGGCAGCTCCCTCGATGCGCCTCCCGCAGGCGCCACAGAAAGCCGCGTAGGGCGGCACAACAGCGTTACACTGGGGACAGCGCTGCGTTTCGGGAGAATCCCGCCTGCTGGTCGTCTGTGTCATGCTCATGGACAGGTGCCTTGCCGTGTGTTATTGCGCAGATTCTTTCTTGCGAGAGAAATGACCACCAAAAGATTATAGCATAGCGAATGGGCGGTGCGTAGCTGAATTGGCCCCATCTCCATCAGAATTCATTGGAGAGTACAGAACGCACTCATCCGCTGCTTCTCCACCCCCTTCTGGTTTTAGGATAGCCCGGTGTGGAACACCCCGGCCCGCTCCTGGCCTGGCCAGCCTGAGCCAGAACCAGGAAGGTTTCTGCCCTTGTCACCTCGTCAGGCTTTTGTTAGAATCTGACGGGAAACAGCGAGGAGTTGCTCACGTCGCACATACGCGCGCACGCAAGAAACGAGACAAGAACAGGGCAGATAGATCCACCGCTTCAACGCCGGTCTACCCTGCTACAATGGGAGGGAGGGGAGTATGCAGGGCGATAGAGAGGACACTGGCTCGTATTCAGACGAACCTGCCCTTGACCTGATTGATGCCTTCGCGTCGAGCATCGTGCTGTCTCCGCTTTGCCCCTCTCTCCTGCGTTCTGGCCGGCCTGCTGGCAGACCTGGTCAGCGAGGACAAGGCTTGCCCGACTGACGGTGCTCTCAGTGCCCGCTCGATGGAGGACATTTTTTTTATGGATTTAGCCAGCCTGATCTTTTGGATCATCGCCGTTGTGCTGGTTGCTGCGGCGCTGGTCGTCGTGGGCCAGCGAAATATCGTGCATAGCGCGCTGGCGCTGGTGGTGGTCTTTGCAATGGCTTCTGGCATCTTCCTCCTGCTCAATGCCGAGTTCATTGCAATTGTGCAGATCCTCATCTACGCCGGCGCGGTGACGATCTTGATCCTGTTCGCGCTGATGCTGACCCGCATCGCCGGGCAGCGGGTGACCAATCCCAACGCTCGCCCTCTGGCGATGGCCGTGGCGCTGGTGGTCTCCACCCTCGTCGGCCTGGGGATCATCTTCGCAGCAACAGTTAGTCAGTTCGCTCAGTCAGCTCCCGCCGCCCCGTTGCTTCAGGGAACGGTCTGCTCGCTCCCCTCAAATAATGTGATCGCGATCGGCCAGCTCCTCTATAGCCCCTCTTGCTATAGCTATGTGCTGCCGTTCGAAATCGCAACGGTGGTGCTGCTGGTGGCCATCGTGGGCGCGATCGTGATTAGCCGCGAGGAGGAGTAAGTTGCTATGATGGGCCTGACTCTGACACATTTTGTGGTGCTTGGCGCGGTCCTTTTCTGCATCGGCCTCTACGGCGCGCTCACTAAGCGCAACGCGGTCGCTATTCTGATGAGCATTGAGATTATGCTCAATGCGGTCAATATCACGCTGATCGCCTTCTCTTTCTTTAACCACGTCAAGCCCTATGCGAATCTGTTGACAGGACAGATCTTCGCCATCTTCATCATTACTGTCGCTGCGGCGGAGGCGGCGCTCGCACTGGCGATGATTATCGCCATCTATCGCAAGCGCCAGACGGTGGATGTTGGCGAAATCGATATGCTGAAGTGGTGATTTGCTATGTACGGTCTGTATGAGTACGCCTGGCTCATTCTGGCCGCTCCGCTGGCGTCGTTCGCGGTGATCGTCTTTGGGACGCGCATGGCCGATCTGTGGAGCCGCCATCATGGGCAGACGGCGCAGGACTACGCGGCCTACCTGCGCGAGGCGGACCCGGCTTTCGCTGCCTGGGAGACGGCGCGCGGCTCCGGCGGTTCCAGCAGCCACGGTGAGCAGCAGCAACACGCCGCTCAGTCGGCAGGGCATGGGCATGCCGGAGAGGCGGCGCACGCAGGACATGGGGAGGAGGCCGGACACCACGGCGACCCCTACGATGATGATCCGACGGTGCCCTATTTGACTCCCTGGGCGAAGTTGAGTGGCTATGTGGGTATCCTTTTGATGCTCTTCGCCTGCCTCTATTCCTGGTTGCTACTCTTCGCTTCGCTCGGCCTGCTCCCCGGTACTCCTCGCCTGCCCGAGGGCGGGATCACGCTCTTCTCCTATACCTGGGGCAGCGATGCCGCTTTCCAACCCTATACGATCGCTTTCCATCTGGATAATCTGGCCCTGGCGATGACGGTGGTGGTGACAACCGTCTCGCTGCTGGTGCAGTTCTATTCACAGGGCTATATGGCGCAATCCGCCGGCTACGCCCGCTTCTTCGCTTACCTGTCCCTCTTCGCTTTCTCGATGCTGACCATCGTCTTCGCGGCGAATTTCCTGGTGATTTTCGTCGGTTGGGAGCTGGTCGGCCTGAGTTCTTACTTGCTGATCGGTTTCTGGATTAATAAGCGGGCTAAGCCCGCTGAGGAGCGCCCCGCTCCCGCCAGCGCTGCACTGCAAGCCTTCGTCATGAACCGCATCGGTGATGTGGGCTTTATTCTCGGCATTATGATCCTGTTCGCGACGACGGGCACTTTCGATTTCGCGACGCTGGCCGGTAACGGTCCCCACGGGGTGGCCCAGGCTTTCGCCGGTAATCAGGCCCTGCTGACCCTGGCGATGATCCTGGTCTTCTGCGGCGCCATCGGGAAATCGGCTCAGGTACCGCTACATACCTGGCTGCCGTCGGCTATGGAAGGTCCGACACCTGTGAGCGCCTTGATCCATGCGGCGACGATGGTGGCCGCCGGTGTCTATATGGTGGCGCGCACGTTCGCGCTCTTCTCCGCTGCGGGCCCGCAGGCTTTCGGGGTGGTGGCCTGGATCGGCGGGATTACGGCGATCTTCGCGGCGACCATCGGCCTGACGCAGACGGACTTTAAGCGAGTGCTGGCTTTCTCGACGATCAGCCAGCTCGGCTATATGTTCGTGGGCCTCGGGGTGGCCGGCACGGAGATCGGTCCGGGCGCCGGTATGTTCCATCTGTTTACGCACGCTTTCTTTAAGGCTCTGCTCTTCCTGGGCGCCGGTAGCGTGCTGCATGCGCTCCATCACGCCATGCATCGCGAGGTCCAGGATATGCGCTTGATGGGCGGCCTGGCCCGCTTTATGCCGATCACCGCCGCTACCTGGCTGATCGCTGGTCTGTCGATCTCCGGCTTCCCCTTCTTGTCCGGTTTCTATAGCAAGGAGACGCTGATTTCGCTGGCCTTCGAGCACGGCGAGTATGGGCTGTGGGCGATTACGCTGGTGACTGCCGGGCTGACGGCCTTCTATATGTTCCGCGCTTTCTTCCTGGCCTTTGGCGGTAAGGGCGGCTCGCTCGGTGGAATCTGGGGCGGCCCCTATCGGGGTGAGGGAACGCCGCATGAGTCGCCAGTGACGATGACGCTGCCGCTGGTGATTCTGGCCATCTTCTCGATTTTCGCCGGTTACTGGGTAGGCTTCTTCCAGTATCTGGACCCGCATGCGCCGCTGCTGGATCTGGGCAAGATCTTTAGCGATGGCCTGACCTGGCTGGGCGTGGCTCTTTCGCTGTTGGGTATCGCCTGGGCCTATGTGCTCTATTGCGCGGTCGGTTGGGAGCGCGTGCATAAGGTGGTGGAGGCGAATGCGGTTCTGCGTTTCTTGCATCGCTTGCTGCTGCACCGCTATTATGTGGATACGCTCTATGACTGGATCGTGCGCTATGTGGTGCTGGGCCTCTGCCATGTGGCGGCGGCCTTCGATCGCTTTGTGGTGGATGGCGTTGTGAATGGGGTGGCCAGCCTGGTTATGGAGCTGGGGAGCGGGCTGCGGCGCGCGGAGACCGGCAAGGTGCAGGCGTATATGACGGTCTTCTTCGGTGGGATCGCGGTTTTTGCCGTGGTTGTCTTTGTGCTGGCTACGCTCAGATAGAGGGGAGGGAGCGCTGTGATCTTTACCTACGATCTCACCTGGATTCTCTTGCTGCCGACGCTCGGCGGGGTGCTGGCGATGGCAACGCCGGCCCGCCTCTCACGCTGGGTGGCATTGGCCTTTAGCGCGGCGACGCTGGTCCTCTCGCTCTGGATCTTCCTGCGAATCGCTGTGGCTACCGGCTACCATTTCGGGTCGGTGACGGACCCGAAGGCCGATCCGGCTTCGATCGATGTGGTTCAGCTTCCCTGGATTCAGTTCCAGCTCGGCTCGGTGCCCTTCCGCATCGATTATTATCTGGGCGTGGATGGCTTGAGCCTGCCGCTGGTGATCTTGAATGCTTTGTTGACCGTGCTGGCGGTGATCGGTGGCTGGGAGAAGCCACGGGTGAAGGAGTATATGGCCCTCTTGCTGCTGCTGGAGGCGGGAGTGATGGGGGTCTTTATGGCTCTGGATTTGTTGCTCTTCTTCCTGTTCTGGGAAGTGGAGCTGGCGCCGATGTTCTTGCTGATCGGGATCTGGGGTAGCGAGACGGAGAAGCATGGGATGCCGGGCCGCATTTATTCGGCCTGGAAGTTCTTGTTGTATACCTTCTTCGGCAGTATCTTTATGCTGGCTGGAATCTTGCTGGTCTATTTCCAGGCCGGCCAGAATACAGCCAGTCTGCCGGTGCTGATGCAGCATCTGCTGCCAGCCAGTACCGGGGTGACGCTCCCACTGCTCGGGGTGACGATGGGGTCCCAGTTGCTGGCTTTCTTGCTGGTTTTTGTGGCCTTCGCGGTCAAGATCCCGATGTTCCCCCTGCATACCTGGCTGCCGGATGCCCATACGGATGCACCCACTGAGGTGAGTGTGATTCTGGCGGGCGTGCTGCTGAAGATGGGCGCCTATGGGCTGATCCGCATCTGCCTGGGCCTCTTCCCGGATGGGCTGCAGCAGTTTGCGCCGCTGTTGGTGGTGCTGGCGGTGATCAATATTCTGTACGGGGCGGCGATCTGCCTGGTGCAGAAGGATATGAAGCGCCTGGTGGCTTACTCCAGTGTAAGCCATATGGGGGTGATTCTGCTGGGCGTGGCAGCGGCGGCAATGGCGATTCACACGAGCAATCCCGATGTGGCGCACTTTGGGACGGCGGCTTTGATGGGCGCGACCGTGCAGATGATTAGCCACGGGTTGATTACCAGCCTGCTCTTCTTCTGCGTGGGTGTGATCTACGATCGGGCCCATACGCGCGAGATTGAGATCTTCGGCGGGGTGGCAAAGCGGATGCCGCTGTGGGCGACGCTCTTTACGTTCGCCGGTCTGGCTTCGCTCGGTTTGCCGGGCCTGGCAGGCTTCGTGGCGGAGTATATGGTCTTTACAAGTAGCTACCGCATCTGGCCCGTGCCAACGGCGATCGCGGTCTTTACGATGATTCTGACGGCGGCTTATCTGCTGTGGATGCTGAAGCGGGTCTTGTTCGGTCCTTTCAATCTGCGCTGGAATTGGCTGCCCGATGCTTCCTGGCGCGAGGCGATCCCGCTGGTGACGCTGGCGGCCTTCATTGTGCTGGTCGGGGTCTACCCGGGGTTCTTGCTGGATGTGATTGTGCCGGCACTGCATCATCTGCTGCCGGTGGCTACAACGGCGCTGGGCCGCTAGGTAGGAGGCGCGTGCTATGGCTACGGGTTTTAAGGTTGCTGATCTCTACTTGCTCTCTCCGGAGCTGAGCCTGACGCTGTTGGCGCTGGTGGTGATGGCAGTCGACTTGTTCGTGAAGCGCCGCGCGGTGACGGCAGCGGTGGCTCTGGTGGGCCTGCTGGTGCCAGCTTTCTTGACGATCTCTCTTATTCTGACAAATACCGGCACGGCCCGCCATGCTTTCTTTAATATGCTGGTGGTCGATAACTACGCCTTGTTCTTTAAGGTGGTCTTTCTGTTGATCGCAGCGGTGATGATCCTGTCTTCGTACTCGTACGTTTCGAAGTATGTGCGGGGCGCGGGCGAGTTCTATACGCTGCTGCTCTTTTCGACGACCGGCATGATGTTGATGGCTAGCACCGGCGAGCTGATTTCTCTGTATATCTCGCTGGAGCTGACGAGTTTCCCGCTGTATGTGATGGCCGGGTTGCTGCGTACGGATCAGCGCTCGGCTGAGGCGGCGGTGAAGTATGTGCTGTTGGGGGCAATGTCGTCGGCGATTCTGCTCTACGGGCTGGCGCTGCTCTACGGACTGACGGGAACGACGGATCTGTTGAGTATCGCCGGGACCTTCGCCAAGGGCCTGCAGGATGGGAATCTGTTGGTGATTGTGGCCGATATTCTGATCCTGGCGGGCTTCGGCTTTAAGATTTCGGCAGTGCCCTTCCATATGTGGGCGCCCGATATCTATGAGGGAGCGCCGACGCCAGCGACGGCTTTCTTCTCGGTCGGTTCGAAGGCGGCAGGCTTCGCTGGCTTGCTGCGCATTTTCTTCTACGGCGGGCTGAATCTGCGCGATCTTCCTCAGCTGGTGGTGGTGGTGGCCATTATGGCCATTTTGACGATGACTTTGGGCAATGTGGTGGCAGCGGTGCAGTCCAATGTGAAGCGTATGATGGCCTATTCGAGCATTGCTCAGGCCGGCTATCTGTTGGTGGGCTTCTGCGCTAGCCTGGCAACAGGTCGCCCAGAGGGTAATGCGGCTGTGCTCTTCTTTATCCTGGTCTATGTGCTGACGAATCTGGGGGCCTTTGCCGGGATTATTGCCCTGGCCAATGCAACAGGCGGGGAGCGGATCGAGGATTTCCGCGGCCTGGCGCGGCGCGAGCCGCTGGTGAGTTTTGGAACGGCGCTCTGCCTGTTGTCTCTGGCGGGGATTCCACCAGTAGCTGGCTTCTGGAGCAAGGTCTTTCTGTTCAGTGCAGCCTGGGGTCAGGGAGTGGAGATGAATCAGCCCTGGCTGCAGTGGCTGGTGATTATCGCCTTGCTCAATAGCGTGGTGTCGCTGGTCTACTATGGGCGCATTGTGAAGGCGATGTACTTCGATGCTCCGCCCAAGGAGGACCGCCTGTCGACGCCGCTGGGCTTGAGTTCGTCGATTGTGTTGGCGACGGCGGCTTTGCTGGTGTTGATTGTGGTGGCGCAGGTGGTGCTGAATTGGGCCTTGCCAGCTGCTTCGATGCTCTTCGCTTCAGCGCAGGGCGTGCTGACGGCGCTGGGCCACTAGCCCAACTAGTGGCCCTCGCCTGTGCATTTGCCAGGCTGGCAGGCGAGTGGTTTCGCCGACGAGGACGGCGGAGGACGGTTCGCTCGGGCGAGCCGTCCTCTACTGTTATGCAGCTGCTTCGGCTGCGCTGTCGTCGGCAATAAGGCAGGCTTGCGGTCAGAGTGCACTCTGACCGAAGAGCATAGATAGCGAGCAAGGCCGCCTCTGCCAGGTGTTTTTTTTAGGCGATGCCGAGTGTGAGGCCGAGCCATTGCACGCTGGCATGGCCCGGCGCCTTCGCACTCAGGCTGGCATGCAGCCCTCTCAGCTCCGGCTCCACTTTCACCGATCCCATCTTCTGCGCCACATCCCAGGCTCTCGCCCCCAGCCAGGCGCTCTGCTCTACCTCCCCCCACGCCAGAAACAGCTTCGCCTCCGTCACATCCAGATACATCCGCCATAAGCCTACGTCACTCCCCAGTCCCGAGCGCGCCTGCGCCAGCCCCCGATAGGCCTCTCCCAAACGCTTGCTTTCTCCCTGTCGCTGCGCCAGCGTCAGCAGCAGCTTCGCCCCCTCGTGATGCACCGCCGCACGGTTCAGCTTCAACTGCGATGCGTCCTCTTCTCCTCCCTCTACCCGCTCCACCAATCTGAGCGCCTCCTCTTGCCACCCTCGCCACTGCCGCTCGTCTCCCTCTCCCATCCTCGCCAGCACCGTCGCTGCCCGCAGATAGAGATTGCCTCCCAACGCCGGCCCTACCCGCTTCACCCAGCTCAGACCCTCCCAGGCCGCTGCAGTGGCAGACGCCCGCTCTCCCGCTTCCAGATAGCGGTGAGCCAGATGGAAGTAGGACAGGCCCATTAAGGTTGGATCATCCAGCTCGCGCGCCAGGTTCAGCAGCTCCTGCGTCAGGCTTAGAGCTGTCCACCTCTGAGCAGCTCCCGGCTGATGACTGGCTAGCCAGGCCGTCAGATGGAGGTACTGACCTTGCAGCCAGAGCCAGGCCTCTCGCTCGCTGGCTGGCGCCTCCTTCACCTTCTGTCGCAGCTTCCCCAGCCAGCGCGGCATCTTCTCAGCCAGCACCCGAATCTGACCGGTATACTGCAGCCGGTTAGCAAGCGCAAATAGATCCTCGTATTGATAATAGCCCTCCAGGCTGACCACCTCCGCCAGCCGCTCGTAGCTGGCGCCCGGCTCTCCCTCCCTGCCCACATAGACCACCTGCTCCCAGGCCAGCCCCAACAGCGCCGGCGGTATCTGCAACAATCTCGCCAGCACCATGCGTCGCTCCGGATCTGCCAGATACATCGTCGCCTCCCAGTAGCTCACTACCTGCTTCTTGACATCCAATGCCTGCGCTACTTCTGCTCGACTGTAGCCTCGCCGCTGCCGATAGTCGCTCAGCACTGCCCCCATATGCGGCAAGTTATGCTTCCCCGGCGGATAATCCCCATAGCGCCGCCACCAGTGAACACCACTCATCTCATGCCTCCTTTGTCCAGCAGGCGCTCCATAACCTGTATCTACGCCGCCCCTACACAATGCCGAGTGTGAGGCCGAGCCATTGCACGCTGGCATGGCCCGGCGCCTTCGCACTCAGGCTGGCATACAGCCCTCTCAGCTCCGGCTCCACTTTCACCGACCCCATCTTCTGCGCCACATCCCAGGCTCTCGCCCCCAGCCAGGCGCTCTGCTCTACCTCCCCCCACGCCAGAAACAGCTTCGCCTCCGTCACATCCAGATACATCCGCCAGGCACCCACATCGCTCCCCAGTCCCGAGCGCGCCTGCGCCAGCTCCCGATAGGCCTCTCCCAAACGCTTACTTTCTCCCTGTCGCTGCGCCAGCGTCAGCAGCAGCTTCGCTCTCTCGTGATGCACCGCCGCACGGTTCAGCTTCAACTGCGATGCGTCCTCTTCTCCTCCCTCCACTCGCTCCGCCAATCTGAGCGCCTCCTCCTGCCACCCCCGCCACTGCCGCTCGTCTCCCTCCCCCGCCTCCGCCAGCACCGTCGCCGCCCGCAGGTAGAGATTGCCCCCCAACTCCGGCCCTACCCGCTTCACCCAGCTCAGACCCGCCTGCGCCGCATCCCTGGCCTGTTCAGTGGCTCCCATCTGCCGATAGAGGTCCATCAGGCGATAAAAGGCCAGGCCCAGGAGCGTCGGCTCGTCCTGCTCTTGACCCAGTCGGAGTAGCTCGCTGGCCAGACTCAAGGCTATGTTGCCCTGGTGATCCCCTTGCGAGTGCCTGGCGATGGAGCTGGCCCGCAGCAGGTAAAGGCCCAGGAGCCAGAGCCAGGCCTCTCGCTCGCTGGCTGGCGCCTCCTTCACCTTCTGTCGCAGCTTCCCCAGCCAGCGCGGTAGAAGCTGGGCCAGTACGCGGAATTGACCGGCATACAGTAGCCGACTCGCCAGCGCCAACAGATCTTCGTACTGATAATAGCCCTCCAGGCTGATCACCTCCGCCAGCCGCTCGTAGCTGGCGCCTGGCTCTCCCTCCCTGCCCACATAGACCACCTGCTCCCAGGCCAGCCCCAACAGCGCCGGCGGTATCTGCAACAATCTCGCCAGCACTATACGTCGCTCCGGATCTGCCAGATACATCGTCGCCTCCCAGTAGCTCACTGCCTGCTTCTTGACATCCAATGCCTGCGCTACTTCTGCTCGACTGTAGCCTCGCCGCTGCCGATAGTCGCTCAGCACTGCCCCCATATGCGGCAAGTTATGCTTCCCCGGCGGATAATCCCCATAGCGCCGCCACCAGTGAACACCGCTCATCTCATGCCTCCTTTATCTGTCAAGAGGGCAAAGAACATTTTCTACCAGGGAGTGTAGCATTCAGTTCAGCTCTTTTCAATGGATTGAATCCCATAGTTTTCGCTACACAATTTTGCTTTTGGCAGGCTTTTGAGCGATGATTGCGGGAGAGGGCTTACAAGAGGGTTCAGAGGGCCTCAGCTCTGCTCAGGCCCTCTGGCCAAACAAGGCCCGAATCTGAGAGGCAGCCTCCTCAAGCGAAATCTGGCGATCCTGCAAGCGTCGCAGGATGTCCTCCAGCGCCGGCGTCCCCTCTCCAACGGCCTCAGCAGCGGTTGCAGCGGCTATCGATGGCGCCGCCTCTGGCCCTGTTCCAGACCTGGCGGACTGCACTTGCGTTGGTAGAGAGGAACCCAGGTTCGCAAGCACTCCACTGCGCCGTGCCTGCCAGAGATAGAAGGCCAGTACGACCAGCCCGACCAGCAGTCCGACAACGCTCTCCTGCATCAGCCGCGGCCAGTTCTCCACAGGGGAGCCAAGTGCCACAGTACCCAGCGAGAAAAGAAGGACCGCCCCACCGACGGTTGTCGCCAGCACCCCACCGATCAGCGCAGCCAGAATGAAGCCCTGGCACGGTAGCAGAGCACGCTCCGGCTCCTGTCGATAGCGCCACATCAAGAGCAGATTCAGCGGCAGCGTGCCCAGACCAAGCAGCAGCGGCGCCCACCCATCGATCCAGTCGCCAGGCTGCGGCAGGGGTCCTGTTGGGAACAGGCTGAAAAGGAGAGCCAGCAACAGACGCCCGCTTCCAGCCCAGAACAGCAGCGCCAGCAAGGCCGCCGCCACAGCCACCAGACTGTAGTGCAGCACAGCACGCGCCCGCTGTGGATCTGACAGCTGCTTCACCTCACTCTGCAGCCAGAGCCAGCCGAAGCCAGCCACCAGCAAGCCGACCAGCACCATACCAGAGGGCAGCGTGAAAAACAGCGCTCCCGGCGGGGTCAGAAGAGCTGTCGCCTGGATCTTCTCCCCCGTCAGGAAGCGCAGGAGTAGATCCAGAAGGGCCGCACACTCATTGAGAGTTAAGAACAGGCCATAGACCAGGACGCCGCCATAGAACAGGCGCCGCAACCACGAACCGGGGTCGTGACGGTTGAGATAGCCATAGGCAAACCAGGTCAGCACAAACCATAGCGCTGTCGCCAAGGGACCACGCAGATCGGCATGGCCATTCACAACAGCAGACGGCGCAATGTGCCCGCCGCCGAGCAGGTAGGAATCAAGCGCCAACGAGAGAAAATAGTTCGTGGCGCTCACCAGCGGGAAGAGAAGGATGAGCTGAACGCCGTAGACATGAAGACGCTGAAAAAAGCGCGCCAGCCCGGGGCCGACAGGCAGGCGCCGCCGCTCCCACTCCAGGGCCAGTAGCCCGGCCAGCGCTGCCAGTCCCGAGGCTGCGTAGCCGCTTTGAAACTGGGTCAGCACCTGCCCCAGCGAAAAGATCGCGATCGGAGCCAGCACCAGCTCAGCCAAATTGAGAAAAAAAGCGCGCACGGCACCGCCGCCCGCCGCCGGGTCCTGACGCAGGTCGCGTCGCAGCAGCCAGTAATGCAGACCCCCCAGGACGGCGACGAAGAGAAGCACCGTCACAGCGAAAACCAGCGCCTGCACCACCTCAGCACGATCAGGGACCGCCTCATAGCCGGGTCGCAGTGGGGTCAGACGCCAGAGCGGATTAAGCAGACCGGCAAGCGCATAGATGGCAAGACCGAGCAGGAGAAGCAGGATCACATACAGATAACTGCGGTAGAGGTTGCGAGCCACGGTGCACGCTCCTTTCCCAGGCTGCAGATGGACAAACCTGGACTTACAGACACAGCAGGTCTCTCTTGCTGTTGAGCTAAGCATACACGATAGCCGGGCGGACGGCAATGAAGCGTTTCACCCGCAACTCATTGCCGCCTCGCCTGGCCTCCAGATAGCCCGTGGCGCGCCTTACTCTCCCTCCCCTTAGACCCCAGCCAGCAGATCTAGTGGCTCGATCGGCTTCAGACCGGCCTCGATCCGTGCCCGGTATGGCTCCAAAAACGGTGGCAGAGAGAGACGCTCGCCCAGATGCTCGGGGTCCTCATCGACCGCGAAGCCCGGCAGATCCGTCGCCAGCTCGAAGAGCACGCCACCTGGCTCGCGGAAGTAGACCGAATGAAAGTAGAAGCGATCGATGATTGGCGTCACTGTGCGATTGACCGCCGCCACGCGCTCGCGCCAGGCCCGATGCTCCTCGTCCGTGGGCACGCGAAAGGCCACGTGATGAACACCGCCGATGCCGACGAAACGATGGAAGGGAGCATCCGGCTGGACCTCTACATGTACCAGCGTTCCAGGCCCTCCCGGACCAACTTCAAAGGCCACCACCTCGTAGCCATTGCCCTGCTGATAGCTCCCTACTTGACGGAAGCCCAGCACCTCGGTCAGGAAACGCGCTGATGGGGCCAACGCACGCAAGGTCAGCTGTACCCCATAGAAGCCCCGAATCGCGTACTCAGCAGGCACAGGACTGCGGCGCCAGGCTACGCCCTGCAGCCGTCCACCGTCGTCGACCAGCTCCAGGCGCTGGCCCTCGGGATCGCGGAACGGCAGGCTGAGCACCCCATCTGGACCACGGCGCCGCAGCTCATCATGCTCCACACGCAGGCGGGTAAAACGCTCCTGCCACCAGCGCAGCGCCTCCTCACCACTGACTCCCAGCATGATCGTCGAAATGGTGCCCGCCCCGTGGCGGTGACGCTCCAGCTCCGGCCAGTCGAAAAACGTCAGCTCAGTGCCGGGATGGCCCAGCTCATCGCCATAGAAGAGATGATAGGCCGAAACATCATCCTGGTTAACCGTCTTCTTAACCAGGCGCATCCCCAGGACCTGCGTATAAAAGGCTACATTCAATGAGGCGTTACCCGTCACTGCCGTCACATGATGAATACCTTGCACTTGCATTGCTCTTGCTCCCTTTTTCCTTTTACCCCAGGCACCTGATCCGATCAGCAGCCCCAGGCCCGAGATCACCTCTGCCAGGTCGCCCACGTCGTCCAATTTGCCCAGGTCGCCACGTAGTACACTATAGGAAACACGTCCAGCAGCCCAGAACTTCCCAGCCAGCGGCCAGGCCAACGGTCCGCCCACCAGTTTTGTAGATCTCCCCTGCCTGCGCCTGCACTCACCCCAAAAACAACAGCGGTGCATGGACCACCAGGCAGCGGTCCATGCACCGTACCGGCCAGAGAGTTCAGAAGGAAGCGTGTATGGCTAATAGATCTCCAGATACTCCTCGCGCTCCCAATCGGTCACATGCGCCTTAAAGCGCGCCAGCTCGCTGCGTTTGGCCCGCGTAAAGACCTCCACAAACTCATCGCCCAGCAACTGGCGGAACTCCTCATCGCGCTCCAAAGCATCCAGGGCCTCATCGAGCGTCGTCGGCAAAGGCGGAAACTCGCTATGCTCTTCAGCCAGACCCGAGACCGCCGCCGGTGGCAGCTCCTGGTCGCGCAGGCCCAGCACGCCCGCAGCAAGCACCGCCGCAATCGATAGATAGGGATTACTCAAAGCAGTGGGCAGACGATTCTCCAGATGTGTACGCTCATCGCGGCTATTCTTCGCGCGAATCATCGCCGAGCGATCCTCGGGTCCCCAACTGATGTTAGAGGGCGCAAAATGGTGCGGCACGAAGCGATGGTAGCAGTTGGGCGTCGGCGCCATCAGAGCCATCGCCGCATTGGCGTGCTTCAGCATGCCCTGCGTAAAATAGTAGGCCGTAGGCGACAGCCCATGCGGATCACCGGCATCGAGAAAAGCATTCTGGCCCGTTGCCTTCGAGACCAGGCTGACATGCGTATGGGCACCGCTGGCCGACTGATCGCTGAAGGGCTTGGTCATGAAGGTCGCATGATAGCCGAGCTGGCGGGCGATCATCTTGACCCCATTCTTGAAGGTGAAGCCCAGGTCAGCGGCTCGCAGGGCAGCATGGGCCCCATAATTGATCTCGAATTGACCGGGGCCGTACTCACAGTTGGCCGTGATGATATCGATACCGATCTGCGGCATCAGCTCGACGATGCGCTCCGTCACCGGCACCGCCAGGTTGCGCGACGTATTGAAGATATGCAGGCCATTGAAGACCGGGGTCATGGTCATCGGGTCAAGCAGATAAAACTCATATTCCAGACCGATGACCGCCTCGTAACCGAGCTTATCCAGCTCCGCCAGCACCCGGCGCAAGACATGGCGCGGCGCCGCGTGCAGCGGGGTACCATCCTGCCAGTAGGCATCGCAGATCAGGCGCGCCGTGCCGCTCAGCCAGGGCACCACGGCAGCCGTCGACAGATCAGGAATGAGCATCTGGTCAGCGTAATTCTTCTCCTCATTGTATCTGGTGCCGGGTACGACAAACGAGCGACTATCGAGGGCCACGGTGCCGCCATACATATTCAGGCCCTTCTCAGCATAGCCACGCACCTTATTCAGAGGGATCAGCTTGGAGCGGGCCACGCCATGCATGTCGGGCAGCTCAAAGAGTACAGTGCGAATACCCTGCTCCTCCCAATCGGCCAGAAGCTGATCCAGAGAAACGGCGGTGCTCTGGTCCTTGTGCGTGATCGTCATCGCGCAAACCTCCATTCAGAGCAGCTGAACTGCTGAACACTGATGAATCGCTGGCTGACCCCTCACTCAACCACCAGACCAGGACGCTGACTACAATGCAGTGTAGCTGATGAGAGAGGCTCACCAGCCTGGGTGCTGTCACGATGCGCGGGGACAGCAGTCCCTGTCTTCCCGCTTACACGGTAGTCTACTCAAGGGACAGGCAAATTGCAGGTTTGCCGCTCTCAGATGGCACAATGGGGTAGTTACGGAGCGAGAGGAGGCCAACCAACCAGGGCCGCTGATCTCAGCCAGCCTACGCCAGCCGCTCGTTGAGCAGCCAGCGCAGGGCAGGACAGCATCGCTGCGAATGAGCGCTGAGACCAGAACCAGGCTGCTCTTCAGGAGGCAAGCACTCCTGTCCAGGTGCCTGTGGCTGAGGGCAGATAGTCCGTGGCCCCATGATCACACTGCAGCGACGTATAGGGGGCGCTGTAGTTCCCACTGGCAAGCTGACTGGAGGTAAAGTCTCCCACCAGCGTCATCGCCGCAAACGAGGACGGCGCCGTGCAGGTAATCGTCGTATTGCTCTTGGTGAAAACATAGCTATCCTCCACCATCAGGCGCGTGTAGCGGATATGCCCTTGCCGATAGGTGCCGGAGCAGCGCGCCATCCAGTGCTGCTGGTAGGGAACCCCCTGAACGTTGCCATTATAGGTGTGGACCAGCTGGTCATCATTGCTGGTACAGATCGTGCCACCAGCCGGATCAGGCTGACCTGTTACTACAAGCTGCATTGCGTAGGAGATCGCTTGACCATTACTATCTTTGCCTCGGATCAGGACATTGAGCTGAAAACTGGCGTCGTCGGGGGGCGCTCCGTGCGGCCCCGGAGTATGGGCCTGACCCTGCTGGACAATGTCAATGATTACAGCCTCGGTCTGCTTGCTCGTGCTCGTATCAATGGCTGTGAGCCGGTGAGTGCCCAGCGGCCAGAGACTATTGACATCCAGATAGAGGGCCAGCTTTCCCTGGCTATCGCTCTTGCCCTGCCAGCCGCTACCAGTCATTACCTGCCCATCGAGGGCGAACTCGACCGTCACGGAGGAGGCAAAATGCTCACCAGAAACGTAGAGCTGGGTTCCACTGGCGGCGGCTGGCGTCTTGCCAACCGAGTAGCGGCTCTCGACGCTGATAGTCGGCTGTTCAAAGAGGGCCGCCGAGTTTGACCGCAGGTAGAGAAAGGTGGCGATGCAGGCAACAGGCACGATCACACAGATCAGCACCAGACCGCTTATGAGCGCGGCCACCAGTAGCCCCGATCTGCGTTTGGGACGCTCCGGCCCGCTGGTAGAAAAGGGAGGAGGGAAAGCCCGGTTGGGATCGGAGAACATTGTCGAAGGCGGCGGTCCATAAAACCAGCTAGAGGGAGGCGGTGGCGGTGTCATGGCCGGGGACGGGCCTGCCGGACTGGCAGGCTCTGCCACGGGCACCGGACTCGGAACGGCGCTTCCAGTGGCAGCCGCCGGCCCGCTACCGGTGCGCGCCTGCCCACACTGAGGACAGATCAGGGTCCCAGCCGCCAGCTCGGCCCCACAAACAGTGCAGTGTTCCATTCCTATGCTTCCTTTTACTCTCTGTTACAGCCTCATTGTTCCAATTCCTAGACCATCCTCCCCCTTATGCCGTTTCCTGCTAACCAGACCATCGGCAGGTACAGCGCCGAAAAGCAACGGCAGCATGAAACGATGCTCTTCTATTGACAGACGTGAATCATAGCACGGAAAACCTCCTCTGTACAGGATCTGGTTTGTGGGTTTTGCACAGCAATGCGTCCGTCTCTGGACGTAGTGCCAGCCATGCTCAGACTTCACCCCACAGGCGGAGCGTGTCCATCCACGTTCCCTGACTGAGGGATAGAGTTAGCAAGAACTGCGTTCCCGCCCGTTGCGTTGGTTACCATGTGGGCCTACGAGCAAGAAAGGAACTCTTGAAGTTGGGGCAAAGAGTTGGCCACTCACAGTAAAGGAGGTACTGAGCGCACTGACGGTTGTCGCTCCCACACGATAAGGGCTGCTGGGATGCAAGTTCGGCTCCGGCCAGGCCAGGCAGGCAAGGAGCGAGAGACAGACAGCAACACCCCCAGGAGTGAGAACGGGCCCCCTTTAGGGCGCGAACGCTTCCAGAGAGCCCGCCTCTACGCCTGTGTTCACCAGAGCACGAAGCAAGCGAGCTGACGAGCGAAGAATCTCCGTCTTTTAAGCGGCGGAGCGCCAATAAGCAGCATTCAACAGAGACCAGGGCCGAAGCGCTACGCGAGAAGCTGGCCCTCCCAGGTTCCCGTTGCCGCCTGCACTTGAGAGGAATTCCCGTTATCACAGCTATAGGAGTAGACTGGTCCACTCAAAGTCCCCTTCACATGCGTGGCATCGACAAAGCTCCCCTCAGCCTGGACCGTATGCGGAGAAGCGGTGCAGGTCACATTGCCCAGGGATGTCTGAAAGACCACCCGATCCTGGTTATAGATCTCCTTGTAGATGATTTTGCCACTGCGATACGTTCCCTGACAGGTCGCCACGAGCGTCTCCTGATAGCGGATACCACTGGAGGTCACCCCACTCAGTGTGTGTGGCTGCCCATCGTCCTGCATCCCATTGGCATAGCTCGCGCAGACCGTGCCCCCGGCAGGGTCGGGATGCCCCGTGACCGTGAACGTACCGCTCTGGGTCGACGAGCCGCTGGAAGCAGTAAAAGCGATCTTGAAGCTGGCATCGTCGGGCGGGGCCCCGTTGGGACCGGGTGTGTGCGCCTGCCCCTGTGGCACAATCACCACCGTCACCCCCTGCTGCACGCGGTTGTTGCTGGCATCTGCCGCCGTCAGCGTATGCTGACCAGGCTTCCAGTCGCTCGTCACGCTCAGATTCGCTTTCAAAGCCCCGCTGCTATCGGTTTTAGCGTTCACTCCTGGAAGGATCTGACCATCCAGATAAAAGGTCACCTGCGAGTTAGAGGCAAACTGCTGCCCACTCACCTGCAAGCTCGTCCCCGTAGCCCCCGCTGGCAGACTGCCCACGTGATAGGCACTGCTCACCCTGAGCTGCGGCTGCCCTTGACCCAGATGAAGCAGGTTGAAAGCTGCCACCACCCCACCCACGACCAGCACTACTATTACCACTACCACCCCAATGAGCATCAGTGGCCGTCGCTGAGGCGGACGCTGGTTTCGACCTTCAGGAGGGATCGGATAGAGAGGTGGATATCCGAACGAAGAAGGGGGTGGAGGTGGCGGCGTGAAAAGGTCCTCCCTCGCAGGCTCCGTCTCCGGCCCTACTCCATAGGGGGGAGTCCCATATCTGGTCGCCTCATAAGGATCGGCTCCCGCTGCCGGCACTGTTACCTGGTATGGCCCAGGGGGCGCTGACCCGGCCTGACGCGCCGGGTCCAGGGTCGGCCCTGGACTACGGACACCAGCGTCAGCACGCTCTGTCGGCTCATGAGGTCTGGCTCCATAGACCGGTAAGCCACATTGCCCGCAGTAATGAGAACCGGCAGGCAGAGTGGCACCACAATGAGGACACCGCTGCATGCTGGCAGACCCTCCCAATCGGTTTTCTCTTCATCTCTCAGTCTGCAAGAAAACGCGACACATCACAAGGTAATACTTCACTTCATACCGGACCCTATCCTGTAAGCCAGTTGCGTTGCTCACTCACCTGAGTGGCAAGGCAATCTTCTCACCTGTTAAACGCAACCAGGAGCCGATTCTCTAGCCCCAAAAGAAGAGTCTCTGGAGACGCAGCTTCGACTTAGTCGCCACCGCTCCCTTCTTTGAGAGTAAGGAAGCCACTTTTGACCCTGTCAAAAACATTTGTTATGCCGAGTATACTTACTAGATAGAAGCGATAGCAGGTTACAATGGCCATGTTGCGCAGTGAAACAGGACGGTTCTCTCAACCGACGCTTCTTTTTCAAGAGAAAACAAAGAAGTGAATAGGTCATGGACGCGCAACAGGTCCATTCGCCGGCAACACGACCTGTTCTGTCGCTCTGAACTGGACTGGAAAGGAGCAGGTATGACCTCAGTGAATTCGCCTGCGAGAGCGCACCAGCAGCGGTCGGAGGAGGAGGTGCCACAGCGATGACCGACTACGCGGAGGCCATCCCGATGTACGTGGATCGTTCGCGAGTCTTCATCGATGCCAACAACCCGAAATGGATTGTGGTCCATAAGACCGCGGGCTTTCACACGGCGCAGGAGGTGGCCAACTACTTTGCCACCAACGCGGAGATGACCAGCACCCATTATGTGGTAGGACAGGATGGGACGGTGGTGCAGTGCGTGCGTGAGCAGGACGGAGCCGGGGGAAACTGCTGTCTGGAGCCAGGCCACGCTGCCTTCCTGCCCGAGGGCCAAAATCTGAACCTGGTGACCATCAGCATCGAGCATGTGGACCCGGCCCTCGATAACTCGACGCCGCTCACAGATGCTCAGAAACGTGCCTCTTTCCGCCTGATCGCGGACATCTGCGAGCGTCACGGCATTCCCCGCCGGCATGGCAATGCCAATGGTGGGATCGTCGGCCATTTTGAGCTGGACCCCATTTCGCGCGCGCGCTGCCCAGGCAACTATCCCTGGGCTGAGTTGTGGGCGTTTCTTGAGCAAGGAGGGTTTATGCTGGATATCCAGGCCACTCGCGGCTACTTCACGGATCTCGGCAACAACGTCTGGCGCTGCACCAAAACGGGGTATGTCGTCGGTCACGGCATTCTGGACTTCTACCGCCGCTACGGCGGAGATGCTCTCTTCGGCCTGACCTACCTCGGTCTCCCCCTCTCCAATGAAACGGCGGTCGCTGGTTATAAGGGTGTGGTCTTGCAACGCTTCGAGCGCGGCGTGGTCTGCTGGGACCCCGGCCACCAGATCGATAACCCTCCCGGCTCCGGCCCCGCCTACCTGATGCACCTCGACCGCGGTCCCGGCCAGGACCCGCGCATCTCTGCGCTCCAACAGCAAGTAGCCACCCTTCAGCAGCAGGTGAATACCCTGAAACAGGAGGTCGATACACTCAAGCAGGAACTGGATGCGCAGGAGCTTGGCACCGGTTCGTCCGCTCAACCAGCCAGCTAGTTGATCAGCCGGCGAATTCGCCAGCAAGCTCATCCTGACAATGTCGGCGCGGACCTCGCTCGCTCCCTCGCTGGGGAGAGGGTCCGCGCCTCCGCCGATCACCCCCTCCCCAGCTCACTTTCCCCCCTCCTTTCCCGCACCTATCCGCCTGCCAGGCCAGGCGGCCATCAAACTGCAGAGGCCAGGCTGGCACTCTCTCCCTCCGATGAGATATCATAGTATAGTAATTATTCCAACCCAATCGCTTCGCTCATCCGTATTACCGTATAAAATACAGAGGCAGCGACCGCGCCTGATCGCCCGGCTGCTTCTGGCCAGCGCGCCAGCCAGTCAGCCGATGTGGCGATCCCGTCGAGCAGAAAGCAGGTCTGAACAAGATGGAAGCTCAGGCTTTACATACCTACGAGCGCGGCCCCGATGGTCCTTCTCAGAGTGGGCCCCCGCGCTTGAATACTCCCCCCAGTCCCAACGGCAACAGCAACAATAACAATAACCGGAACAATGAAAGCCTCTCTTCGTTGCTGTTGCGCTCTCTGGTGATTGTGGGAATCTTGCTGCTAGGTTGGTGGGCCCTTCAGTCCTTCCTGCAGGGCGGCACGAGCAGCAGCAATCAAAACGCTATTGAGATCCCATACAGCTCTTTCTACGCAGAAGTAGAGAAAGGCAACGTCAAGACGGCAGTCTTTCAGGGGCAGGATGTGACCGGCGAGTTCGTTAACCCGGTTGCTGACCCTAACAACCCTGGCAAGACGTCAACATACTATCACTTCACGCAGCTCGCCAGCGGAGACCCCAAGCTGATCCAGCTGCTGCTGCAGCACAATGTCTCGGTCTCCGCCAAGCCGGCCAGCGATGGCAGCCTGTGGTTGAACATTCTCTTTAATGCCCTGCCCTGGGTCTTCCTGGGAGTGCTCTTTCTGTTCATCATCAGGCGCGCTACGCAGGGTCAGCAGAATATCTTTAGCTTCGGCAAGAGCCGGGCGCGCCTGATCATGGAGGATCGGCCCAGCACGACCTTCGCCGATGTGGCCGGGGTCGATGAGGCCAAAAGCGACCTGGTCGAGATCGTCGAGTTTCTGAAGACGCCGCAGAAGTTCCAGCGCCTGGGTGGCAAGATCCCCCGCGGCGTCTTGCTGGTTGGGCCCCCGGGCACGGGTAAGACCCTGCTGGCGCGGGCCGTGGCCGGCGAGGCCGGCGTCCCCTTCTTCTCGATGTCCGGCTCCGAGTTCGTCGAGGTCCTGGTGGGTGTCGGCGCCAGCCGCGTGCGCGACCTCTTCGATCAGGCCAAGAAGGCCGCTCCCAGCATCATCTTCATCGATGAGATCGATGCCGTCGGGCGCCAGCGCGGCGCCAGCATCAATAGCAACGATGAGCGCGAGCAGACGCTGAACCAGTTGCTGGTGGAGATGGATGGCTTCGACGTGCGTCAGGCGGTGGTGGTGCTGGCGGCAACCAACCGTCCCGAGGGACTCGACAAGGCCCTGCTGCGCCCCGGTCGCTTCGACCGCCGCGTGACGGTGGACCGTCCCGACTGGAAGGGCCGTCTGGCAATTCTCCAGATCCACACGCGCAAGGTCCCTCTGGCCCCAGATGTGGACCTGGAGGCGATTGCCCGGGCCACGCCGGGCATGGTCGGCGCCGATCTGGCCAACCTGGTCAATGAGGCAGCCCTCCTGGCCGCGCGCCGCAACCTGGATGTCGTCAATCAGAACTGCTTCCTAGAGGCGCTGGATAAGATCGTCCTGGGCGCCGAGCGTCCGCTCGTGCTCAGCGAGGAAGATCTGAAGGTGGTGGCCTACCACGAAGGCGGCCACGCCCTGACTGCGCTCCTGACCGAGTACGTCGACCCGGTCGGAAAGGTCACTATCGTGCCGCGCGGCCAGGCCCTGGGCGTGACTCGCTATCTGCCGCTCGATGACCGCCATAACTACAGCCGCGAGTACCTGGAGGCCCGCCTGGTGACCGCTCTTGGCGGACGCGCCGCTGAGGAGGTGGCCATTGGCCGCATTACCACTGGCGCGGAGAACGATCTCCAGCAGGTGACGCAGATCGCCCGCCGCATGGTCACTAACTGGGGCATGAGCGAGCGAATCGGCCCGCTTTTCTTCCAGGAGCGCGAAGACCCGCTGGAGCGCGCTGCCTTGGGGCGCCGCGACTACAGCGAGAAGACGGCTTCTATGATCGATAAAGAGGTCGATCGCATCGTGAAGGCAGCCTACAACCGCGCCCTGAGCCTGCTGCGCGAGCACCGCCTGACCCTCGATCGCATCGCCCAGGCTCTGCGCCTCTACGAGACACTCGATACTCAGCAGCTGCGGCAGATCATGATCGAGACCGGCGCCATCAGGGCTGCCGCCTCCTACTATCGCAACTAGAGGAGAGCAGACAAGCAGTCATGTGCTAAAGAGGCTCTCCTTCCCTGTTCAGGACGGGGAAGGAGAGCCTCCTCATTTCGGCCAGCGACTCTACCTTACCTATGGCCTGGCTCCGCTCATGGCCGCCGGCCCGGCTCCGCCTCCTATTGAGCTGTTGCCTTCTCGCTCAGCACAGCCCCAATGGTGTCCAGCAGCTGTTCGGGAGGCGAAGGCTTGGTTAAATAGGCCTGAGCCCCCAGATCCTGGGCTGAGCGACGATGCTTCTCTGAAGAACGCGCCGTGAGCATGATGATCTTGAGCGAGGCAAAGCGTGAACTGGCCCGGATCATGCTGAGCAGCTCATAGCCATTCAAATGGGGCATCTCTATGTCAAGCAGCAAGACGTCCGGCGGCTGCTCCAGCAACAGCTCCCAGGCTTCCATACCGTCGCGCGCCTGCACCACGCGATAGCCAGCTCGCTGTAGTGTCTGCTGCAACGACTGGCGAATGTAGACCGAATCGTCAGCAATCATGACCGTCCGCCCGGCGTTGGCCGCTGCCTGCTCAGGACTGCCGCCCTGTGGCCCGCGCTGCGCGGTGCTCCTCTTCAGATCTGGGACGACAGCAAGAGGTGTGAGGCGCATCAGATCGACCACGAGCAAGACATTGCCCTGGCCGTCAATGGCGGCCCCCATGATGCCAGGACGTCGTAGATAGGGAGCCAAAGGCCGGACTACCAGCTCAACACCCCCCAGCACCTCGTCCACCGCGACCACCTCACAGGGCAGGCCCTCCTGCAACAGGAGCAGCGGACGCTCCCCCTCGGGGGAAGCAGGCTCACCCGCACCGTCGTCCATCTCTGGCAGCCCCAGCAGCCGAGAGAGCGGCACAGCAGAGAGCGGAAAGCAGGCAGAAGCAGGCTGGCCCTCTCCCTCCAGGGCAGAGCGCTCTACGACAATGCGGCGTACCTGGGAGAAGGGCACGACCAGGCGTTGACCAGCAGTGCGCACCAGCAAGCCATGCATGGCCCCGTGCAAGCGTGGCAGCGTCAGATAGAAGGTCACGCCGCCCAGGGCATTGCGCTGAGCGGTCACCGCCCCCTGCAGCTGCTGAATAGGTGCCTGGACTAATTCCAGCGCTCCCGCCCGCACCGGCGTCGAGAAACCCAGCTCTAGCGAGACCTCATTGCCAACAGCATGGGCATAGAACCAGACTCGCCGCTCCTGCTCCTCCTCCGCACCGTCCTCAGCATGGACGCTGCTCCAGTTGGTGATCATGGCATAGCGCACGAGCTGCAACAGCGGACGGGCCAGGGCCTCCAGAATATCCTGATCCACCTCGGTCGTCTCGCCACGAGCTTCAAAGCGAACACGCTGACGCTGAGCGTCGGCACTCATCCGAATGGCCCGCCGAATGCGCGGTAGTAACACGGCCAGGGGCGCCGAGCGCAACAAGAGCGTCTCGCCACGCACCCGATTGGCAAGGTCCATGTGGCGACGGAGGACGCGATCAAGGCGAGCAAAGGCTGCGCGGACCTGGGCCGAGGCCGTGCTGACATCGGCAATCGCTTCAGCAAAGGCACGCAAGAGGACGTCGCTCTCGGTATAGCGATCAACTTCCATCTCGTCCCAAGAGGTTGTCTCGCGCGCTTTGAGCGCCAGAATGCTCAAACGCTGGCGCTGCTGAGCATGCGTCGGGACATGGCGGCCAGACTGCTCCGCCTCCTCCAGGATGCGCGCAACCAGCGACGACATCGGCTGCTGCGGGAGCGACCGGAGCGACAGGGGAGGAATGCGGCCTGCCTCGCTGAGCGAGAGAGGATTAAGAGAGAGCAGGGTCTCCAGATGCTGCAAGCGCGCCTGAGCGGCGTAAAGCTCCTGTAAGGCAGCCTCTAGCTCGCGGCGAGCGCTCTCCAGGGGTTCTCGCTGCTCGGCCAGGTGCTCACTATTGAGGACGAGCCGTTTGAGACGTTCAGCATCCACCAGCACCGAAGGCAGCGGCGAGCTGGATTCGCGCGGAGGGCGCGTGCGGAGATGGAAACGGGCAATCTCCTCACGCAACGGCGAGCGGGGCGCCAGCTCTTCTTCTTCGAGCAAGGCCGCCTCATCGGCAGCCGTGAGGGCGATCAGGCTTTCCGAGGGCGTGCGGCGCACATTGCCGAACTCATTGAGGGCCTCATAATCGGCCTCCAGCTCGGTGAGCGGGGTGCTACTCTCCTGTCCCGTCTCAACGATGCTTTGCAGCGTCGCCTCCAGCGCCCGCATGGCCTGCACCAGGGCCATCAGGCCAATCATCATGGGGACCGAGCCATCGCGCAGCGAGCCGACAAGCATCTCGATATAGTAGGCGATCGTCGACATGGATGGGCAGCCGACGGCGCCTGCGGTCCCTTTCAGCTTATGGGCGCTGCGGCGCAGGGCCTCCAGGTGGCCCTCATCAAGCCGGTCCTCTTGCTCCAGCTGGGCCAGAGCCTGGCGCATCAAGGCAATATCCTCATCGGCCTCGGCGACAAAAAGCACCAGCATATCGTCGAGACCCTCGTCAGCTGCGGACGAGCCAGCCCTCACCTCCTCCGCTCCAATGCTCGTGACCACTGCGTCGCCAGAGAGCTCGCTCCCCTCGCCAGCCACGGCAGCCGTAGCCGGCGACTCGGCGAGACCTTCTGGCGGCTCCAGATCTTCCATCTGGCGAAAAGCCTCGATGATCGCCAGATCTTCAGGCGTCAGTTGAGAGGCCTCCTCCAGCTCGGGCGATTCCGGCAGCTCGTCGTCCCGCAGCGTGTCCTCTGGCTCAGCCATGAGTCACCGCCCTCTCTATCTCGTGCACCACCTCAGCCAGCAAAGCCGGCACATCCAGCACGGGATCGGTACCTCGCAGGCCACGCAGCAGTTCGCGGCGCACAGGCAGCGCCTCACACTCTTCCAGCGGTGTATATTCCAGGGAGAGGATCGAGCCGATGGCTGGAACCAGCAGGCCGACCGGCTGGTCAGGATGGTCGGCAACCAGCAGCATGCCGTCGCCCGCGGAGACTGTGGAAGAACCGCAGAGGAAGCCAGGCAGATCAACGGCGGCAATCACTTCGCCACGCCAGGCCACCAGACCAGGCAACCAGGCCGGGGAAGCGGGCAGAACAGCAAAACGATGGGGAGGAGGCACCACTTCACAGAGTGCCTTGAGTGAAACAAAACAGCAGCCCTGTCCTAGCGACAGGCTGCATTCCAGATACTCCTCGGGATGAGCGGCAGCCGGAACCATGCGAGCCAGCTCACGCGCATAGTTCCAGAACTCCTCATCGCTCAAAGCCTCCAGCGACCTGGAGAGAAACCCTCCCGCACGTGGTACAACCATCTTCTCTTCCGCTCGCGCCGCCGTGGGCAGCACTGCCCTCGTTCGTTTTCTTCGTTCGTGAGTGATGAGCGAGTCGCTCCTTGCGTGACTGGCCAGGGCGGCTGATTGATCAAGTGAGGCCCAACGAACCAACCAGACAGACAATCAATCAAACGCCCGGCAGACGAAGCCAGGCCAGCTAACTGTAGGTCGGGGTCGGGCTACCCAGGTGGGCCTGCACAACCGAAATGACATCCTGCGTTCGGAATGGTTTGGTGAGGTAATCTTTGGCGCCCGCCAGACGCCCCTTAAGACGATCAATCACCCCATCACGCCCCGAGAGCATGACAATGACCGTATTACCAAATTGGGGCTTTGTTCGCAAAATGCGAGCAATCTCGTAGCCATCCATCTTGGGCAGACCGATGTCGAGGATCACCAGGTCAGGAACGCGGTGTTTATGCTTCGTGAGAGCCTCCAGCGCCTGAATCCCATCAGGATAGCTGACGTAATCGAAGCCCTCACGTCTCAGGCTGGTCTCGATGATCTTGCGCACGGTCAGCGAATCATCTATCACCATGACGAGTTTGCTCATAGTGTCTCCCTCTCTCTGCTTCCACACTACTACCATCCTTCAATCCGCCAACATACAACAGTCTGTATGTATCGGATGGCCCCCTGCGCTCCCTTCATCCTGAAGGTGCGCTGGTAGAGCTGTCGCTTCGACACCCCCGTGCTGCTCCCAGGGCCGTTTCCTGATAAAGCGTCGAAACACCCAGCCTACTCAGGTGACATAGTGGGGCTGTAGCAATAGTACCATAGGCGCCCGCAAAGTGCAATACAAGGGCATAAAAAACTGATTAAGATTTTTATCGCGGTCAAATATGACCCACGGCCCGCGCCCTGGAGCCTCACCAGCACCCTATGTGGTAATCTAGTAGCAGCAGGCAAGCCGCTTGCGATGCGCACGGCGCGAAAGGAGAGGAGGCCACTTTCCTGCCCGTGCGGCGCAAGAGCAAACCGGCACTCGATCGATCAATCACGCTCAGCCGAGAGCGAAGCAGAGGAGGCTTTTGATGGCTGATGCCCCTTTTCGCGAGCACGTGGTGCTTATTACGGGTGCTTCGCGCGGCATCGGTGAGCAACTGGCTTATCAGCTGGCAGAACAGGGCGCCTGGCTGGCTCTGGCCGCCCGCAGCAGCGAGGCGCTGGAGACCGTGGCCGCCACCTGCCGGACCCGTGGCGCCCGCGCCCTGGCCGTCCCTACCGACTTGCGCGATGAGGCCCAATGTCGACGTCTGGTCGAGCGCACGATCAGTGAATATGGTCGCCTCGATATGCTGATCAATAACGCCGGCATGGGCTTCCCCCGCCGCTTCGAGACCCTCAGCGACCTCTCGACCATCCGCGCCGAGATCGAGCTGAACTATTTGGGCACAGTCTACTGCACCTACTACGCCTTGCCATATTTGAAGCGCAGTCGCGGGCGCATCGTGGGCGTTAACAGCTTCGGTGGCCAGCTCGGTCTACCGGGTACCGCTGGCTACAATGCGTCGAAGCATGCCATGCGTGGCTTCTTGAATACCTTACGCACGGAGCTGCACGGCAGCGGGGTCAGCGTCTCGATTACCTACTTGAGCGCCGTGCGAACAGCACGTCTGCAGGAGGTGATGGGCAAGCAGGCCAGGAAGGTGCCCGCCCTCGACCCTGACCGCTGCGCCCGCCTGATCCTGCGTCAGGCCGCTCGCCGGCGCCGCGAGCAGGTGCTGACTCTCTCGGGTAAGACCCTGGTCTGGCTGAACCGCTGGGCACCGGCCCTGGTCGAGCGCTTGCTGGCATCGACCGCTCTGATTTCTTACCGCGAGTGAGCTGAGCGAAGCTGACCCTGGCCTGGCCCACTGGGCCGGGCTGTCGATCTCCTCGAAGGAGGCTGATGCAGTGACGACTCTGGAGCCTGTTCCTCTCTCCCAACGTCGCCTTGACTGGCTGTTGATCGCTTTCTTTGTGATTAATCTGCTTTTCGTGTCTTATTTGATCG
>NZ_BDGT01000022.1 GCF_001748285.1 Thermogemmatispora onikobensis
TAGCGCTCAATCACTGGGATGGCTCGCTCGTCTCGACGCAGCACCAGACAGCAGGCCGCCGCACAGCGCAGCAGCCAGTCTGGATGCCCCAGCAACGGCGCCAGCATCTCATTGATCCCCTCACCGGAACTGTGCCCCAGCGCAAACACCGCCGCCAGCCGGTCCCGTCCCTCTCCTTCCCGCAGCACCCGCTTCAGCGTCTCCTCATCTACTCCCCCCCAGCGCTCGACAAAGGCCTCCGCTGCCTCCCAGGCCACCCGGTACCAGGGACGCTCTACTTCCTCTGCTGGGCCTGCTTCCTCACGAGGAGGCCCTTGCTCATGCTCAGGATAGGTCAGGGATAGGAAGGCCCGTGCAATAGAGCGCGGGTACTGCCGCGGCAGATAGCCCGGCTCCGTCAAGAAGCTCTCTTCCCCAAAGATCAGACCTTCGGGAAATTCCTTCCACCAAAGCATCGCTCTCGCCCGCTCGCTTTCATGCAAGCTGCTTGCTTATCGCTTGCTAGCTGCAGCTTGCCGTTAACTGGACTGCTCTTGCCTCTCCTGTCTCTCTCGCCGTGCGCGCGCCAGCTCGGCGGCCAGATGCACTGTTTCGCTATCCTTGTTGAGAGCCATCTCCTTGTCCATCTCCTGGGGGTCGAGCCACCACAAGTCAAACTGCTCTCGATCATCCCAGGCGCGTTCGAACAGCTCGTTCGCTTCGTTTTCTCCTAAACCGAACTTCTCTATCACGACCACCTGCACCTCATCCCGCACCACCCTCTCCTGCAAGAGCGTGTAGCAATCGTTAGTACCAAAGCGCTCTGGAGCGCGTAGATACCCCAGCGCCAGCAGCCGAAGCGTCTGTCTCCTCAGCGGTCCCGGTAGTCTTACCCCGTGCAGTGCACCGAGTACCCCCCGCCTGCCCAGGGCATAGCAGAGCGCCTCATACACATTCAGGCTCACAGGACCAGGCAGCCCCTCGGCATTCTCCTCCTCCTTCCATAGCTGCAGCAGCGCCTGCCGCAACACCGGCACCACCGACTCCGGCCCCCACTCTGCCAACACCCACGGCACTAACGCCTTGTGGTGATCATACCAACAGCGCGCTTCCGGCACCGGACAAATCAGCCCCTCGCTGTTCACCATCGTCGGCCCCGGCGTAAGCAGATAGCGCTCAATCACTGGGATGGCTCGCTCGTCTCGACGCAGCACCAGACAGCAGGCCGCCGCACAGCGCAGCAGCCAGTCTGGATGCCCCAGCAACGGCGCCAGCATCTCATTGATCCCCTCACCGGAACTGTGCCCCAGCGCAAACACCGCCGCCAGCCGGTCCCGTCCCTCTCCTTCCCGCAGCACCCGCTTCAGCGTCTCCTCATCTACTCCCCCCCAGCGCTCGACAAAGGCCTCCGCTGCCTCCCAGGCCACCCGGTACCAGGGACGCGCCAGCTCGTCCCTGGGCCCCTCTTCCTCATTGTAGTCCACCAACAGGAAGGCCCGTGCAATAGAGCGCGGGTACTGCCGCGGCAGATAGCCCGGCTCCGTCAAGAAGCTCTCTTCCCCAAAGATCAGACCTTCGGGAAATTCCTTCCACCAAAGCATCGCGCTCACCTTGTTTCTTCTGAAGTGAAGCCGACTGCGCGCCTCTTCGCAGGAAACCTTTTCCTGGCCAGGGTCTCACTCACTCATCGGCTCTGGGAGGCTGAGACCTCTCTTCTCTGCTCTGAGTCAGAGGGGCCAACACAGAGTATACCGCTCCCGGGCTCCTAGACAGCAATGAGCTGACTCTCTGGCTGAGCTGAGGCCGAGCCAGAAATGGAGACGCCATTGGTAGTGGCACTATAGACTGGCTCCACTCCAGAGATCGAGCCAGCATCGGTGCTGGTCTGCCAGACCGCCAGCCCTACGGTCGCATTGCCTGGGGGCTGGTCCGTAGCGGCGTACAAGCTCATAATCCATTGACCAGAGAACAAACTGGCCCTACAGGCTGAACATACCACTGTCCGGCTAAAGATAAGTGCATTGATAGTTGCTTCCTGCAAGATCCCGGGAGGCTGGCGTGTGGCAATAATCTTTGCCGCCCACTCAATCAATTTGGCCTCGGCATGTTGTTCAGGAGGTGCGTACTTGAAACCGAGCGCGAAATTGACCCCATTGAAAACAGTGCGTCCCTGACGGTCAGCGATGAAGAGGATAATCATCGCTGCACTAGCCAGAGACGGATCTCTCCTCTGATCATACCGCTCTTTACCATTAGCAACATCTTGCCTATAGCGGGCCACTGCCTGTGCGCGACGACGCCCGGTCTCCGTACTCAAAGATTGAGCAAGCTCCTGCTGTTCATCATCTGTCCAGAAGCGCGCCTGACCCCAGCTGCTGGCAATCTGAGCAGCAATGCTGGCAGCGTCCTCTCCTGTTGCCGGCATGGACCCGACGCCACTCTGAGTGGTTCCGGGAACAAGGCTCGGCCCTGCCGGCAGCGAGGGATTCCAACTCAGATGAAGGGGATGGGCCAGCAGTTCATGAGCGGTTCCCCAGGCGACAAAACAGGCCAGCATGCCAGCAAGTAACCAGCATTCTGTCGCACTCAGAGTGATACTCAACAGACCGCCAGCCAGAGCCAGGGAGAGGCCACCATCAAAGGCAGCAGTAGCCAAAGCAATAGCCAGGACCGCACACACAATGATGAGTGCAATCAGCGCAGCATCAGCAGCGGCCTCATAGGCGTTCTGGTAATCGTGAAAGAATTTCTGATCGATAGCAAGAGAGGCTTCGAGCAGATCCAGATGGGCAGAAACCCCCGCTGTGAGATGAGCAAGATGCAGCTGAGCCTGCTCTGCCGCCTGACCCTGCCAGGGGGAGGCGTGAGTAAAGAGCGCTGCCGTCTCGGTCTGGAAGCGGGACAGCGTCGCCCGATGATGCGCCAAGAGTGCGCGTTTCTGCTGGTGGATCTGTCGAATCGTCTCGACATGGGGACTGAATGCCTGAGTCATGAGGTGCTGGACGTAGCCCACTGGCCCATAGCGCTGCATGCCGCTGGCCACTTGCTCCAGCGTAGTCCAGGCCTCGGCGCCTAGCTGCTCGATCAGCGAGAGGAGACGCGGCAAAACGGCGGGGACATCCTCTCCCGCTTCAATCAGCAGCTGAATTATGCCTTCGGCAAACGGTGGTACATCGATGCCAATCGCAGCCAGGCCCTTGATGGCAGCATCGACAAGCGGGTCACTCATCGCGATGTCCTCTCTCCCTGGTACAGTGCAATGCACACAAAGAAGCGGCCACTGTCCTCTCGTTATGGCTCACCATCAGGCGATGGTTCAAAAGCCTGGCTGAGTACCGTATCGAGATCCTGCATCCGGGCACCGCTGCCCTGCAGCAGATCCGCAAAGGCCGAGAGGGCTGCATACGCCCGTTCCAGATTCTGATGCCAGGTACCCATATGCTGACGAAATGGCTCGCTTACCTGAGCAGCAAGCTGAGAGGCTGGTTGGAGAATCTGCTGATGCAACTGAACGAGGTGAGCCTGCCAGGCTTCGTGCAGGTCCTTCTGCTGTGTTCTGGCAGTACTCGCCAGCTTCTGAGGAGGATAGAGAATGGTATCTTCCATAATGCTCTCTTAAAATCTACAGAGCAAAAACTAACAACTTTATTTGCCTGGATGGTAATATATAAAATCACTCCTGTCAATAGTACTGATGGCAGGAACATCTCGGTAATCGAATAACGTGGCTGTTAATCTGTTCCAACCTGCTCACTACCACACATGTTTTGACATAACAGGACGGCAACATGACAGTGTGCCTGCTTTTCACGCTACCCCCGAGTGCGACCAGAGACATCGGCAGGTGGTGCTCTGATGATGGCCCCAGGAGCCTGCTCGCCCGCAAACTCCTCTCTGGTCACTGTCCACCGTCACGCCCGAGAGCAAACAAGGCCAGCCGTCTGCTCCGGGCCCGGTGGCCCGACGGCTGGCCGCTGCTGACCACGCATCTCCACCTACAGGGTCAGGCGCACTGGCTGGTTGTTTTCTTACCCAGCTAGCGCTCATGTGCTCTGGTAGCGCGACAGTTTTTAATGATGTGAACTGCCGAGCGGAACCTCGACAGCCACGTTGATGAGCGGATAGTAAGCCTGGATCTGCCTGGAGCCATACTTCTCGCGGAAGCGCTCCGCGATGGCCGCCACGCGGCTTTGATCCTCAATGAGCCGTACGCCGGTAGTGAGAGCCTGCTGACCGGCACGCACTTGCAAGGTCGGAGCCTGGCGCAAGTTCTTGTACCAGCCAGTCCCGGTTCCGCGCACAGGCAACAAATAGAGGACATCGTCCTCCAGGATAAACCAGACCGGATACGTGTAAGAGCGCCCACTGGCGCGCCCCTTGACCGTGATCTCAATCTCACTGCGGCCCTGCAAGGCCGTGCGAAGGTCTGTCTGACTCATAGAAGGAATGGCCTCCTTCCTCTCACCAATCAGAGCAGCAGGCCACCTGTCCGGCGGGCAGGTCGCCAGTCACGGCGGGCCCGCTAGGACTGCTGCCCGTACTGCTCATCGCTGACATGCTCCATCCAGTCGGCTACCTTGCCATCAAGCTCTTCCTGAATAGCAATGTGCGTCATGGCCGTGGTCGGCGCCGCTCCATGCCAGTGCTTCTCACCGGGCGCGAACCAGACTACATCTCCCGGACGAATCTCCTCAATAGGGCCGCCCCAGCGCTGGGCCCGCCCACAGCCGGCAGTGACGATCAGCGTCTGCCCGAGCGGATGGCTGTGCCAGGCCGTACGGGCCCCTGGCTCAAAGGTGACGCTGGCCATACGCACGCGCGCCGGGCTGGGTGCCTCGAACAACGGATCAATACGTACTGCCCCGGTAAAGGTGGCAGCCGGCCCCTTCTGCGAAGGCTGCGAGCCGTTCCTTCTGATCTCCATGACTTGCATTCCCCCTCTCTTCTTCACTGGCCGCCTGCTCTCTGCTCACCTCACCGGACCAGCAGAGTGGCGGCGCAGTCAGTCTCACGTTCCTTTCTCATTATAGAGATTGCCTGGGCAGAGGTGATAGAATAATCTTCGTCAGAATTTGGCTGATTCTGCATATGCCATGAGGCAACGCCTTAGTGGAGGAGGTTCTTTTTCAATGACTCTCACCGTCATCGCAGAGCGCGAGCGTCAACAAGACGAGCGGCTACTCCAGCGCCTTCAGGCCAATCGTGAGGAGCTGGCCGAGCGTATTGCGCAGGCTATTTCTCACGACGGGACCGTCGAGCCGTTTGAGGGCCTCGTTCTGGCACGCCTCTCCTCGCCGTCCATTCCCTTACCCAGCGTTGCCGAACCATCCTTCTGCGTGATCGCTCAGGGGCGCAAGGAGGTGCTCGTCGAGCGCAGCCGCTACGAGTATGATCCTTTTCATTACTTGCTGGCCACCGTTGAGCTGCCACGCTTCAGCCGCGTCATCGAAGCCAGCCCAGAGCGACCATATTTGAGTCTGACGCTACGCCTTGCGCCTTCACAGGTCACGGCGGTCCTGCTCTCCGCCGGCTATGTACCAAAACGCAGCTCGGTACACGCCATGAATGTCAGTCCCCTGGACGAGCGACTGCTCGATGCTGTGGTGCGCCTGGTCCGGCTCCTCGAAACGCCCGAGGAGGCTCCGGTGTTGATGCCGCTGGTAACCCAGGAGATCATCTATCGGTTGCTGGTTGGCGAGCAGGGAAGGCGCCTGTGCCATCTGGCTTTGCAGGGCGGCGTACCCTCGGAAATTGCCAGCGCCGTCACGTACTTACGCCGGCATTTCGCAGAGCCGCTGCGCGTCGAGAGCCTGGCCCGCGAGCTGGGCATGAGTGCCTCCAGTCTGCACCACCACTTTAAGGCTGTGACCGGCCTCAGCCCGCTGCAGTATTTGAAGCAGCTGCGCCTGCAGGAGGCGCGTCGCCTGATGCTCAACGAGGGATTGGACGCCACCAGCACCGCCTTCCGCGTCGGCTATCAGGACGTCTCGCACTTTAACCGCGACTACCGAAGCCTCTTCGGGCAGCCGCCCGCGCGCGATATCCAGCAGCTGCGCCAGCAGCTGGAGAGCCTGGCTGTGGCTATCAAAACCGACTGATGGTAGCAAACGGCCAACCAGTCAGCGCTTCCCTAGCAGGAGCAGGGCCAGGGAAGAGGTCGGCAGACGAGAGAGGCCACTGCCTCCACCAGTGAGAAGAGGGCTGCTGCGTCCTGACCAGGGCGGGGCGCCCCTGGCTGGCCACTTCTGGTCGCAGCAGCAGTCAGTCAGGGGATGCCACACGCCCGCAAAGCCAGACTTAGCGTGCGGAGATATCAGACTGCAGCCGCCGCCAGGCCAGGCGCGCCTCCTCGACCGAAGCCTCATCCTCAATGGTCGAGACATCACCAGGGTCGCGCCCCAGGGTGACGGCCCGCAGCACACGACGCATGATCTTGCCGCTGCGTGTCTTGGGCAACATATTGACAAAATTCAGCTCGCCGATCACGGCCACCGGACCCAGCTCCGTGCGCACTGTTTTGAGCAGCTCCTGCTTTAGCTCCTCGGATGGCTCGTAGTCCTGCTTGAGGACGACGAAGGCCACAATGACCTCGCCGCGCAGCTCATCGGGGCGCCCGGTGACACCAGCCTCCGCAACGGCAGGATGTTTGAGGAAAGCGGTCTCGACCTCGATGGTGCCAATACGATGGCCAGCGATCTTAATGATCTCATCGGCGCGCCCGGCAAACCAGACGTAGCCATCCTCGTCGACATGAGCGGAGTCGCCGGTGTAGTAGACGCCGGGCAAGATACCCCAGTAATCGCGCGCATAGCGCTCTGGATCACCCCAGAGCGTTGGGATCAGGCCGGGGAAGGGGCGCGTGATGACCATGACGCCTTTTTCCCCGGGACCAAGCGGTGTGCCGTCAAGCGGCGAGACGACGCGGGCCTCGATGCCGGGCAGAGGTATGGTGGCAGAACCCGGCTTGATCGGGAGCATGCCCAGGCCATAGGGATTACCAAAGATCGGACCGCCGGTCTCTGTCTGCCACATGTGATCGATGACGGGAACACGATTGCGCAGGACGGTCTCCTGCAGCCAGGACCAGGCCGGAGCGTTGAGAACCTCACCGGCACAAAAGACGCGATCCAGCGTGGAGAGATCATAGCGTCGCGGCGGCTCTGCGCCATATTTCATGAGCAGACGGACGGCGGTGGGAGAGGTGAAGATGCCGCTGACGGCAAATTCTTCGACGGTCTGCCAGAGGACATCGGGCGTAGGATAGTCAAGTGCTCCCTCAAAGGCCAGGGTGGTGGCGCCAGCGATGAGTGGGGCGTAGACAATGTAGCTGTGCCCGACCACCCAACCGATGTCTGAAGTGGACCACCAGACGTCGGTCGGCTTGAGACCGAAGACCCATTGGCCCATACTATGAATGTGCACCTGGTAGCCGCCATGCATGTGGACCGCAAGCTTGGGTTTGGCAGTTGTGCCCGAGGTAGCCAGAATATAGGCCGGCTCGTTAGCCTCAAGGGGAAGATAGCTGCCGCTTTGGCCATTGGCCTGGGCCAGAAATTCCTGCCAGGAGAGGTCACGCCCGGCCTGCATAGTCACCGGCTGACTACCACGCTGTAAGACCACAACGTGCTCGACGCTGCCGTTGCCGGAGGCCAGAGCGGCGTCAACGATCTCTTTGAGGTTGGTCTCTTTGCCTTTGCGATAGGTGATATCGGCGGTGAAGACCAGGCGCGAGCCGCTGGCTTCGATGCGATCGCGCAGGGCCTGGGCCCCGAAGCCGGCGAAGACGACAAGGTGAATGGCACCGATACGCACGGCGGCGAGCATGAGCATGATGGCCTCGGGGAAGGTCGGCAGATAGATAGTAATACGGTCCCCCCGCTGGATGCCCAGACCGCGCAGGGCAGCAGCCAGCCGCTCAACCTCGTGCAGGAGCTGGGCATAGGTGTAGAGGCGACGCTCGCCGCGCTCATTCAAATAAATGAGGGCCGTGTGGCCGCCCCAGCCACGCTTGACATGCTGATCCAGGGCACTATAGGAGAGGTTCGTTTCCCCGCCGATGAACCAGCGGAAGGTCGGCGGGGTCCACTCAAAGGTGCGATCCCAGTGCCGAAACCAGGGGAGCTGCTCCGCTGCCTTGCTCCAGAAGGCTTCCGGGTTCTCGCGCGCCTCCTCTAGCCAGCGCTCGATAACAGGGGTGATCAGCTTCATAGACTGGCCGCCTTTCTCTTCTTCGAGGACGAACATCCGTGGCAGACGTGGCCCGGTCGGTCAATAGTCCGGTGGCCCGCGAGCCTCTCTGATTCGCATTGTAACCCATGAGCCAGGGATCTGCAAAGAGACGAGCAGCGCTTTGTTCGCTCATGGCTGGCACGGGCACACCAGGGAACGGCATTACTCGTGCGCCGCGCCTGATCACCTCTGCTACGACCCTTCCCCCGGCTTGTTCTCGCCCCCCGCCAGGGGCTTATGTCCCCAGACCGTGAGCAGGTTCCAAAGTGCGCAAAAATCCTCTTGCTGCATCAGCCGCTACAATTCACCTGCGTTCCCCTGGTCAATCGGATAGATACTTTCCGATCCTTCCATACCGCACCTACTCCTTACTCCGGCTCATCTCTCACGGTCTTTGGGCCACCGGGACCGGGCAAAGCAAGGCCGCCTGCTTCCTCTCCCACGGCTATCGACCTGCTTCGGCCCTGCTGCAGAGAGTCGCCCACTGGTCAGGCAGGCACACAGGCGCGCTCACTTTGCCCTGCCCGCTACCAGCAAGAAAACGGGTAGCTGTTAGCCCTCTACTTCCGCGCGAGGCTGAGCCCCCTCTTCTTTCGTCTCTGGCTCATCCGCATTTGCGGCCAGCGGTTTGCGTCCCCAGACCGTCACCAGAGGCCAGAGCGCGCAGAAATCGTCTTGCTGCATCTCAGCCACGGCCTGCTGATACAAGCGCTCCAGCTCTGCCTTCGTCGCAACCCCCATCTTCACCAGGAAAGGTTGGATCAACTCAAACCCAAGCAGATAGTCTTTGAAAACAGCATAGTGGGCCTCTGTACCAACTGACCACTCGATGATACTCGATCGTACCTGCACACCTTCAAAGCCCGCCTGCCTTACCAGACGTGGCAGGACGGGCGTGATCCCCATACGGCGCCCATTCGGCGAGAAGCTCTGACCCGCACGCTTGAAGGCCTCATAGATCAGCCCCCAATACTGCTCGGTAGCAAGGCTACTACACCACGGGCCTTCAGTCTCAGTCAGGCGCACGATGCCGCCCGGCTTGAGCAGCCGGTAGCACTCCGCCAGCAGCTTCGGCCAGGCCCCCGGCAACATGAAGGCACACATCAATCGTGCATTGATTAAATCAAAGGAGCCGTCTTCGAAGGCCAGCGGCTCCATCACATTCATCACCTCAAAGTGCGCATTCTCCAGCCCCCTCGACCAGGCTTGCGCCCGCGCATACTCGATCACCTGCCGGCTGATATCTACCCCAATCACTTCCGCCTTCGGATAGCGAAAGGCCAGCTCTAAGGCCCATCCTCCCGGCCCACATGCCAGGTCCAGCACTCTCCCCCGCTCCGGCAGCGCGATCCCTGGTTCGGGCAACAGCCCCCCCATCCCCTCCGTCAGCAGCCGATCCTGCTGCATCAGCCGCGCCAATTCACCTGCGTTCTCCGGGTCAATCGGATAGGTATTTTCCGGTTCGGCCATTAACCATGCTCCTTGCTCAACCTCATGTTCACCTGGCGTCCAGATCAGTGTGATCACCACCGCCTCTGGCGCTTCTTCTTCAAGTGTACCAGGAGTCGACCGCGCAGCGGAAGGGAGACAGTAACAATACTACCGATCCGGTAAGCATCGGCAGGCTGAGCTAACCAGCAAGCGACCCTCACTACAGAATCCGACCCTATCCCTCGTCACCTGTCCACTCTCATCATGCACTGCTTTCACGGCAAGCAGCTCCTCTTTGGAGCTTCGATCTTCCTGGCCTCACCTCAAGTGGAGGCCGGGAAGATCGAAGCAGTGCCATCCCATCACTCAGCCATCCGTCCTGTCGAGGTCTGATCCAGACAGAGCCTGCTCCGGCTCCGCTTGCGTCTCACTCATGACTGGCCAGAGGCTTATAGCCCCAGACAGTCAACAAATGCCAGAGCGCGCAGAAATCGTCTTGCTGCATCTCAGCCACGGCCTGCTGATACAAGCGCTCCAGCTCCTCCCTGGTCGCCACTCCCACTTTCACCAGGAAAGGCTGAACCAGCTCCAGGCCGAGCAGATAGTCCTTAAAGACGGGATAGTGGGCCTCCGTTCCCATCGACCACTCGACGACCGTGGCGCGCAGCCGCACCTGCTCAAAGCCCGCCTTCCTCACCAGGCGCGGCAGGACGGGCGTGATCCCTAAGTGGCGCCCATCCGCCGAGAAGCTTTGACCAGCCCGCTTCAGCGCTTGTGCCACCAGAGAAGCAAAGCGCTCATAGGCTGGACTGGTCGTCAGGGGTGCCTCGGTTTCTGTCAGGCGCACGACGCCACCTGGCTTGAGCAACCGGTCGCACTCCGCCAGCAGCTTCGGCCAGGCCCCCGGCAACATGAAGCCAGCGAGCAAGCGCCCGTTGATTAAATCAAAGGAGCCGTCTTCGAAGGCCAGCGGCTCCATCACATTCATCACCTCAAAGTGCGCATTCTCCAGCCCCCTCGACCAGGCTTGCGCCCGCGCATACTCGATCACCTGCCGGCTGATATCTACCCCAATCACTTCCGCCTTCGGATAGTGAAAGGCCAGCTCTAAGGCCCATCCTCCCGGCCCACATGCCAGATCCAGCACTCTCCCCCGCTCCGGCAGCCTGATCCCTGGTTCGGGCAACAGCCCCCCCATCCCTTCCGTCAGCAGCCGATCCTGCTGCATCAGCCGCGCCAACTCGCCCGCGTTCTCCGGGTCAATCGGATAGCTATTCTCTGGTTCGGCCATTGACTGTGCTCCTTGCTTCGTCCTGGTTTCACCTGGCATTCAGATAAGCACTACTGGGACAGCCCCGAGCGCTTCTTTCTCAAGTGTACCAGCAGCAGACCATGCAATGGAAGAGAGACAGTTACAATGCGAACGATCCGGCGCTGCTGCGCATCACAGGGCCGGCCAGGCGGTGCCTGCCACAGACCAGAGCAGGCGCCATCGAGCAGAGCAAAGTCTCCGGCTCACACTGTCACAAATGGGGGTTGCCCCCCGTCTGCTTTGTGTCATCAGCAAAGATCACCCCTGTTCGGGAGGAAAATAAGATGCAGACAGATATCGCAATCGTCGGTGGTGGTCTGACAGGACTGACCGCCGCCACTTACCTGGCGCGGGCCGGCCTGCAGGTAACCGTCTTTGAAAAAGCAGCCAACCTCGGCGGGCGGGCCGCCACCCAGGTTCATCAAGGCTACAGCCTGAACCGTGGGGGCCACGCCCTCTATAGCGGAGGCGCGGCGACCCGCGTCCTGCGCGAGCTGGGCATCAGCTTCCACGCCGGCTCACCGCGCGGCGTTCAGGCCCTCTTCCAGGAGCGCTTTTTTGCCTACCCGGGAGACGCCGTCAGCTTCCTGAGCACGACCTTGCTCAACGGAGCCGAGAAAGTGGAGCTACTGAGACTCCTGACCAGACTGGCGATTCTCAAACCACGCCGTCTGGCCGCCGAGAGCGCCCACGCCTGGATCGATGCCCACACCAGGCACACACGTGTACGCCAGCTTCTGCTTGCCACAGCCCGTACGCTGACCTACAGCGGGAATCTAGATCTGATCAGTATGGAGGCTGTGGTCACTCAGCTGCAGCTTTCATTGAAACGACCCGTGCTCTACATCGATGGGGGCTGGCAGACCCTGGTCGCAGAGCTGCGCCGCGCCGCCGAGCAGGCTGGGGCTCATCTCCAGCCCGGGACGCGCGTCGCGACAGTCCTCCAGGATAACGGGCGCGTTCGTGGCCTTGAGCTGGGCGACGGGAGCCTGTACGAGGCGCAGGCCGTGCTCCTGGCGACTGAACCAGCCGACGTCGCGCGCCTGGTAGCTGATCCTCTGTTGAAACAGCGTCTGGCAGCTCTGACGCCGCTGCCTGTGGCCTGTCTCGACGTCGCTCTGCAGCGCCTGCCACATCCCGAGCGGCCAGTTTCCCTGGACCTTGATCAGCCGCGCTTCTACTCGGCCCAATCGCTCTTTGCTCGCGTTGCGCCTGCCGGCGGAGCAGTATTGCACGCTGTCCGCTACCTTGACCCGACAGACCCTGGCGAGGCCCGAGAGCACGAGCGCGAGCTAGAGGCGCTGCTCGACCTTGCACAACCGGGCTGGCGCGATCTGGTGGTCAAGCGCTTCTTCCTGCCCCATCTGCCGGTCATGGGGGCCGTGCCGAGCGCCAGCCGTCACGGCTTTGCAGGGCGCCCAGAGCCACAAGTGGAGCACATCGGAGGTCTCTACCTGGCAGGAGACTGGGTCGGCCATGAGGGCTATCTCACCGACGCTTGCTTTGCCAGCGCCCGTCGGGCGGCGCAGCTGCTGCTCGCCTGGCTAGGTCGGCGAGCAGCAGCCCGTCACGTCAGGGTAGCAGCATAGCATAAGGCAGGTCAAGTATGGTATGCTCTGTCATGTGTCGCTGCGAGGAAGGCACATGACAGAGCATGACCGCGTCCGGTCCGGCAGGGAAGCAGCCGCTGAGAGCTTCCAGCCCGGGCCCGCAGATCAAGTCGCAGGCAAATGACAAACACAAGCGAAGAGACAGCCCGCATCTTTGAAGAGTACCGCTTCCTGCTCTTCTCCATCGCCTACCGCATGCTAGGCGAGGCCAGCGCAGCCGAGGATATGGTACAGGAAGCCTTTCTACGCTGGCTGCAGGCCGACGAGCAGGCAGTGCAGTCGCCACGTGCCTACCTGACCACGATCATTGTGCGGCTGTGCATCGATCAGCTGCGCTCCGCCCGAGCGCAGCGCGAGGTCTATGTCGGCCCGTGGCTGCCCGAGCCCCTGGCCACAGGCGAGCATCCTGAGCTGGTGGCCACAGCAGAGCTGGCGGAATCGCTCTCCTTCGCCTACCTCCTCATGCTAGAAAAGCTCAGCCCCCGCGAACGGGCAGTCCTCTTGCTGCGCGAGGTCTTTGACTATCAATACCCGGAGATCGCAACCATCCTCGGGACGAATCCGGCAACCTGTCGACAGCTCCTCCACCGCGCCCACCAGCGCCTGGGTCAGCATGAGCGACGCTTCAGCGTCCCACGTGCCCAACAGGAGCAGCTCACGGCCCGTTTCCTACAAGCAACCGCCGAGGGGGATGTCGAGGGATTGCTTGGCTTGCTGACCGACGAGGCCATTTTCGTTGCCGACGGCGGCGGCAAGGTCAAGGCCGCCCTGAAGCCAATCCAGGGAGCGAAGCGCGTGGCACGCGGCATGCTCGGCGCACTGCGCAAGTGGTTCCCGCCGGATCTGCAGCCGCAGCTCGCCGAGGTCAACGGCCAGCCGGCCATCATCGGCCTGGCACAGGGGAAAGCGGTAGGACTGGTCATGCTGGAGCTGGAGCCGCAAGGGGAGCGCATCAGACGGATCTACGGCGTGGTCAATCCCGAGAAATTGGGCTGGCTGACGGAAAGACAGATTCGCACTCTCGCTAGCAGCGACTGGTCCTGACTCCGGGCCAGCCAGACCAGGGCAAGGGCGCTGAAATCACCCCGGAGAGCGGGAGGCCCGGCTGGCCCGGAAACCCCTCCTTTCGCTCAACTCTTCAGCTCAGTGATGCCCTGATAGCGCTGGAAGATGTAATCTTTGAGGCCCTGGAACAGGCTGATATTGGGCATAGCGACTAGATCCCAATAGACCCTCTTCTTGTCTATCTTTTCTATGATCAGAGAGGTATCCCGAAGCGTGAAGGCACGAATCTCGAACCAAAAGAGACTTTTATCTTTCCAGCCCACTTCCTCCCGGTTGAGACGCAAATCGCCAAAGGTCACTGTGTCGCCCCGCTCGAAGGCCGCAATGACCCGGGGGAGGAGATGGTTTCTAATCTGCTCGTCCAGGAGATCGAGTAGCTCCTGCATTTTGACCAAATACAGGTCAAAAATGATCTTTTTACCATCTTGAAACTCCAGTTTATATAAACGCTTGGTTTCAGTGTAATCGACAAGACAATCACCAACAGCGATCATACGCATCTTTTCTCTTACTTCCAGCCAGAGGGCCGTAATCTGTTCCCAGCGCCAGGCAGTCGCACGTCGGCCCCTTTTGTAGACCAATCCCCTATCGTACACATAGAACCCCCATGAGGAGGTGACCTCATGCACGAGTAAGACCAGTGGGGAGAGCAGTAAGGCTGGTATCAGCAACGCACCTGCTGCCAGTAGCACGATGAAAAAGTACTCGCGAAGCAATTCAAGTATATCATCGTGTCTTATAAGTAATATAACAACAAAATATGATAAAAGCAGCCATAGTAACCATCCTGCTATACTCAGGAAACTTCCAAACCAAGTGAGAACCGACGGTCGGTAGTGCTTCTTGGGCAGGCCCAAATCGGCGCTCTGGGCTACCTGCTCCACTTCAAGTGGAACCGAGAGGAGTGACCGCGTCTTCTTCTGGGGAGATGGCAACACCGAGGATCACCTGACCTTCTCTCCTGAAGGCAGCAAGGTTGGCTCTTTGCTGCAGCAAACTACGCTCGCGAGCACTACGGGGGATGTCTACCTATCCTCTTGAGAGAACGAAGGAGCAGCAGTTTTTTCCACCTTCTTCGTGCGATAAGAACTGACTTCCTTATGGCCAGGCACTGTGTGTAGTACAGAGAACAGATGTGACTGAGACTACAAGGGTTAGGACAACGCGCGATCGACTGGTGGCTCCCCCGCCTGCGCCGAGCGCAGCCTCTTCGCGATGGAATCCCCAAGGATATGGAAGACGAGATCGGCGCAAAAGTGGCCCAGCATGGCCGTCTCCAGACCATAGCGCCAGAAGAGGTAGCCGAAGGCGATGCCGACCACGCCGTTCAGGAGAAGAGCCCGCCCGATCAAGAGGGGGGTCAGCCTGGTCAGCGCCGCTGTGGTCGGCAGATGGCCTAGACCAAAAAGCAGAGCCGCCACGACCGCGGCCAACCAGAAGGCACCAGGCGCTGGCTGACCTCCTGGCAGGCGCCAGACAAAGCCGAGCAGCCAGGCGAATAAGGAGAGCAGGAAGAGACGACACAGCAGCTCTTCAGCAATGCCACCGTAAAAGCAGGCCAGGAAACGCTTCCAGAGAGCAGGGATCGGCAAGGCCGTGCGCATGGCCTCCGGTAGCCGAGGCCAGAAAACCACGATCTCCAGGACAAGCAGCAGCGCGGCGGGTCCCAGGCCCAACAGCAGGGCCGGCCCAACAAGCGCCTGCGCTTGCGCCGTCACCGCCTTACCTGCCAGCAGCCCCTCCAGCAAGGGAGCACCCAGGCCAATACGATGGGCAATAGGCAGACCCAGGCCCACCGCTACCACCAGCAGCACACCACTTTGCAACCACTGCAGCAACAGCAGCACCCACAAGGGACGCCGCAGGCGCTCCTGTGCCTGTTTGAAAGCCTGACTATTCAGTTCGAGCAGATAGGGAGTGAGACAGGCAACACTGACGAGTGCCGCTCCGGTCAGGACGGCGAACTCAGCCCAAGGGAAAGAGAAGTTCAACATCGGACCATCTCATCTACGTATTTACAGCAGGTGTTCTAATTATAGCACATAGCAATAGGACCCACCAGGGTAAAGGCACCCATCCAGCGTCACGGCTGCATTTCATCCAAAACCATTAAAGGCGCAAAAGCTGCCCCGGAGGGCAGCGGTAGCGAGGCCGCTGCCGGCTCCGAGACAGCCCAACGAGAGCGGTCCAGCTAGAGGCAGGTAGAAGCCGGCGTCCTGGCCGCTAAACGACGCTGCAGGTCCGCCCGTTCAAGGTGAAGGCTGTTGGACTGGCATTACTGCCGTTCCAGGTTCCATTGAAACCGGGCGCGGAGCCGAGCGTGGTCCCCGGCGGAATAGCGGCATTATATGCCAGATTGGTGATAGTTACTGTGCTCCCCGACTGGGTATAGGAGCCGTTCCAGAGCTGAGTAATTGTCTGACCGCTTGGGAAAGCAAACTGAAGTGTCCAGCCATTGATAGCCGTATTGCCCGTATTGGTAATTGTCAGGCTGGCCGTAAAGCCGCCCGGCCACTGGCTGGTGACAGCATAGTGGATGGAGCAGCTCAGGCCCGCCGCGGCTGTCGGCGTAGGCGTTGGTGTGGCCGGCGCCGTGGTTGCCGTCGGCGTTGGGGCCACCGTTGGCGTCACAGTCGGTCTTGGCGTCGGGCTGGGCGTAGCGGTTGCCGTTGGCGCGGGCGTGGGCGTGGCTGCGCTGCCCGGTGTGAAGACGACCGTCGTCAACGTATAGGGAGCGATCGATATAGTGGGCAAAGGCGAGCCCGAGGCGCTCGTCGAGCTAATGGAGCTGCTCGCAGGACCGTAGGAGTAGACGCGCGCGCTGCTGGCGGCATTGTAGCCATTGAGCGAGAACGTTACCGTGTAGCTATTGCTCGGGTCCTTGTTGATCAGCAGTACTGCCAGGTTACCATTGGCCTGGCGCACCGCATGCGCGGCCACCAGCGCCTGATTAGACGAAGAGGAGACCATCGTATCGCCGGCATTGCCCAGGTACGAGAGCATCTGCAGGCCATAGTAAGCCGGGAAAGGCGTATCGGCAGCCGGCTCACACGGTCCCCCGCTGATACAGGCGCCATTGGCCAGGACCCCATAGTCGCCGTACTGTGCTGAGCCGTAGAGCGACGAGCTCGTATTGCCGGCTACAGGACCGTTATGCAGCGTCCACCAATCGACGCTGGTCACCCCATTCTCCAGCCAGGTCATGTAATCATCGTCCTCGTAGAGCGCGTTGACGATGCTGACGGTCTGCTTACCGGGATTAGAAGAGACCGAATTAGTCTCGGTCAGCAGAATCTGAACGGCACTGGCATGGGAGCCACAATACTGCGACAGCTCCGAGCGCAGCGTCGAGACCATGCTTGAGATCTGACTGGTCGAGGCCAGCAGGCCCGAGTCCGACTCATTGCCCGGATTCTGCGGGTACCAGTGAATGATGACGAAATCGATAGCCGAGCAGGCCGTTGACAGAACGGTCTGGTTCCAGGGCTGAGGCGAAGCGGAATTAGTGACGCCATCGGGCCAGTTGCCCGGCGTCGTCAGCACAGCGCCAACCTTGATTGTTGGGTCGACGGCCTTCATGGCCTGGCTATAGGTGACAACATTGTTGGCATAGGCTGCCGAGGTATGAGGGTTATTGTTATACTCCCAGCTAGCCCCATAGGTGCCATCGCCATAGACTTCGTTGCCGATCTCCCAGTACTTAATACCATAGGTATGGCCAGTACTGCTGGCCCCCGAATAGGTCGGCACGGGGCCGCTGTAGCCCGGTCCCCCCTTATTGGCATACTGAACCCAGCCAGCGGCCTCAGCAGGCGTACCAGCGCCATAATCGACGGTAATGATCGGCTGCGCCCCAACGGCCTGTACCAGGCCCATAAAGGCATCAAAGGTATTGTTGGGGTCGAGCCAGCCCTGGCCGGAGACCAGAGAATGCGTCTGCCAATGGTAGACATCGGACGTTGAGCCGCCCGGAAAGCGGAGCATGCCCAGGCCAGCGTTCTTGATATCGGTGCTGGCTGCGCTATCCCGCAGATTGCTATCCCAGACAGCCGTGTTCAAGCCTCGACTGAGCGCGGTCAACGTTCCCAGCGACTGGTTCGCATTGACCGTGACTTGAGCGCTGCCAGCAGCTGCCACATGGCTTGCACCGAGTGGATTGAGCAGCACAAGCGTCGAAATGAGCAGGCAGAGCAACAGAGCGGCGACGGCTGCTGTCTGCCTCCAGTGAGGCCGGGGCATGCGCAGGCGTGCAAGCATGGCGGACATTCCCCTTGTAGCTCCTCCCTTGCCTTGAGAAGGGCCTGCCGCTGCAAGGGGCAGGCTCTTCTGCCTTGCATTTGTCTTTTCCACGGCCTCACCATAGTTCAGGTCTGCTGGGCAGATCAACGACAGATGATGAGCAAGTGGACAGCAGCCTGCCAGAGCGCCCTCACTGCCCCGATGGGCCAGCGGCATGCTGCTTGAGGCCTCTCCTTTTGGGAGACCCAACCTCCGTCTGAGCGTTGGCAGTTCTTTCTGCCTTCGGCACGAGTCAACCCCTGTTCGCGTGTCGTCTGAACCGAGCAGGAGCCAGCGCCTGCCTTGCCCGGCGCCTCTTCCATCCCTTCCTCATCAGCCAGCCTGCCACAGGGCTGTATCCTGCTCCTGACGGCGTAGCTCCCGCCCTTCCTCAGATGTAAAGAGCGCCAGCGCCTCCGCCAGCACCTCTTCGGGCCTGATAGACGACACAAACGAGTCGCTATGAGGACAGGAGGCCGTCAGACAATCAAGGTCACAGACTGGACAGCGGAATTGCCAGGCCACCAGCAAGCGATGCCGAGCACGAGTCAAAGGGCCAGCAGTCAGCGCATTGAAGGCCCAATAGATGCCAACAGTGGCCGTACCTACGGCCTCAGCCAGATGCAGAGGACCAGAGTCGTTACCGACTACCAGGCGAGCCGCATGCAAGAGGGCCGCTAGCTCACCGAGCGAGAGGCGCCCACAGAGATCGAGGACGGGGGACCGCATAGCAGTTTTCACCGCCTCTACGAGCGCCCGCTCGGCCTCCGTACCAATCAGGGCCAGCTGAGCCCCTGCCGCCGCCAGCCTCTCCCCCACCCAGGCAAAGGCTGCCGGTGGCCAGCGGCGCCGCGGATCACTGGCGCCCGGATGCAAGACCACCAGCCTGGCAAGCGGCCAGGAGAGACCAGGCAACCGTCTCAGCTCCCGGACATCAGCCGCTATGAGCGGCAGATGTGGCTCCAGCGTTGTGGTCGTTGCTCCCACGAGGGCCACCACCTCCAGATAGCGCACAATTTCAGGCTGCAGGTAGACATAGGGCAGCCAGCAATCCAGGGGAGCTGCCTCGGGGGCACGCAGGCCAACGGTGAGGCGGCTGCCCAGGCGGGCCACAAACGGATTGGAATAGCGTCCGCCCCCATGAAGCTGGAGGGCTAGATCGAAGCGCTCGCGGCGCATAGCGGCAAAGAAGCGCTCGACCTGGGCAGTATCCGGTTCCACTCCTTCTGGCTCGCCTACTCCCCCATAGGGCGGTACCACCACCACGCGGTCAACAAGGCCACGCCCCTCCAGAAAGGTGGCATGCCAGGTCTTGCCCAACAGCACCAGCTCGGCTGTAGGATAGGTCGCTCGCAGTGCCTGCAGGGCTGGTAAGAGAAAGATAAAGTCGCCCAGGCCATTGGCACGCAGCACAGCAATCTTCTCGACCTTCGCGACCTTCTCACCGCGAATCATCGGTCACCTCCCCTTACGGCCAGCTCGTCTCATTGAAGGGCGTCACCAGCAGCTCCTGCAAGGCCGACTCGGGGGGCAGACTGGCAGCAAAGACAATAGTCTCGGCAACCGTCGCTGGATCTTGCAGCTGCTCCTCCTGCGGCAAGGGCAGGCCCTGCGCCAGGAAGCGATCAAAAAAGTGCGTCCGCATTCCCCCAGGAATGATCGTAGTGACGCGAATTCCATAGGGGCGCCCCTCGACGCTGAGTCCGCGGCTAAAGCCGAGCAGTCCCCACTTCGAAGCGTGGTAAGCGGAGGCATTGGCCCAGGCACGCAAGGCAGCCGTCGAGGCCACATTGATGATATGACCACCTCCCTGGGCACGCATGGGTGGGAAAACCGCCCGTGCCAACAAGAAAGGCCCGCGCAGATTGACCCCGAGCACCTGATCCCATTGTCCGACACTCAGTTCCTCTACCGGCAACGTGTGGTCCACCGCCGCGCAATTGACCAGAATGTCCAGGCGCTGCCAGCGGCCTAAGATCGCGGCCACGCTCTCCGCCACGGCTGCCTCCTGGCTAACGTCGCAGAGGCAGGTCAGGACCTCAGTACTGGCCTCCTCCAGCTCACGACCAACACGCTGCAGCTCCGGCAGATTGATATCGAGACAGGCGAGATAACAGCCAGCAGCAGCAAAGGCGCGAGCAGTGGCCTCGCCCAGACCACTGCCAGCTCCTGTGACCGCAACAACCCGCTTCTGCAACGCTTGACGCCATTGCCTTACCATTTCTGACATGATGACGCTCCTCAACTTTCTCTGTCTGTTGTTGTGTTGGAAGATCTCAAGCGCGGTCACGGCGTCCAGAGGGAGAAGGCCGCCCTTTGGACTCATGGCCGCCGCGGCGGTGCTGAGGTCCCTCCTTGTTGCTCTCCTCATCGGAGGCAGGGGCAGCTGACCAGTCGTAGGGAGCCAGATACTGGCGAGCCAGCTCAGCAAAGAGATGAGTGGCATTGCAGCGTCGATCAGGCACTGTCGTCGGCAGGCCGAGATGATAGGTGCCACAGGGCAACAAAGCGCAGCCGCCGTAGCGACAGAGCAGCAGCCACTGAGCGAGAACCTCCTCGCCAGCGTGCTCGGGCGGCAGACGCCACCACCAGGAGAAGCCGCCGACCGCCAGGAGTTTGGCGCGGTCGTAGAGCACATTCGCTCCCCCCACCCAGGCCACTTTGTAGCGCAGACAGTGACTTGGGTCAGCGCTGCGCCAGGCTTCGCGCGAGAGGAGACGCGCCTCCAGATGTAAGACATTGGCCGCGTTATTGACGAGATGGCGCTCCCAAGGCACGGTCTCCGGTGTAAAGGGTTCGGGCAAAACTGGCCCCTCCCATAGCTCGATCTGCTGCTGATGCGGGCGCACATCCTCCAGGAAATGCAGGCCCGCTGCGGCACAACCGACAAAACCACAGCCCTCGGCGCGCAGCACGGCTAGCATGCGCCCCAGGACCATCGGCTCCAGAAGCACATCATCATCGAGATAGTGGACATATGGAGCGCGGCTTTGCTCCAGGAGAAAATGGCGCTGCTCCGCCAGACCACGGCGCGGCAGATGACGATGGAGCGTCACCCGATGTCCGCGCCAGCGCAAGGCCCGCACCAGCGTCTGAATTTCGACACTCTCCAGATAGTCCTCCCCTGCTTCGGTCTGATCAGAGATGATCACATCAAAGTCGACGAAGTCCTGGGCCAGCAAGCCGGCCAGGACAACCGCCAGGCCGGTCTTGCGCCCGCAGGTGGGAATCAGGACCTCTACCAGGGCCACAGCGTTTGCACCTCCCCCGCCAATAGGGTATCGTACGACGCGGCCAGCTGAGAGGAAGACCCAGCGTCTGCTCGTGTTCCCCCCAGCCGTGCCTCTCGCAGCGTCTCGTAGAGAGCAGCGGTGCGCAGGGCAGTCAGGCGCCAGGTAAAGCGACGCTCTACCCGCCGGCGCGCGGCCTCTCCCATACGCTGACGGCGATGCGGCGCAGCAAGCAGCTCGTGAAGACGTGCCGCCAGCAGCGCCGGTTCGCGCGGAGGCACCAGGAGGCCCGTCTCCCCGTTGGCCACGGTATAGGTCAGGCCCCCGACTGCCGAGGCGACCACCGGGCGGGCGCAGGCCATAGCCTCCAAGGGAGTCAGCCCAAATGGCTCATACCAGGGAGTGGTTACCGCCACATCAGCAGCACTATAGAAGAGGGGAAGTAGAGCCGGCTGACGCCTGCCTGTGAAGATAACGTATTCAGCAACGCCCAACTCGATGGCCAGTTGCTGTAAGATGCCTATCTCCGGCGTAGCCTGCGGATCTGGCTCCGTCGTCTCGCCACCAACCACAAGCAAGCGCAGAGGAGGGTATTCCCTGCCATAGCCATAGTCGTGCACCAGCGCCGCTACAGCTCGTACAACCGTTCGTACATCCTTACGGGGCAAGAGACGCCCAACGTAGACGATGAGCGCCTCTTCGTGTGGGAGTCCAAGACGCCGGCGGGCCTCGCTCTGAGGCCACGGGCGGAAAAGCTCGATATCCACCCCCGAAGGGATCAAGACAATGCGCTCAGGATCAGCTCCATAGTCTTCGATCAACTCCTGCCGCTCATCAGGGCACTGAGCAATCAGACACGCCGCCCGTCTCACAATTTCACGCTCAAGAGGAATGCGCACCGTAGGGCTGGTATCGTGCTCCGGCTGATGCCGCCGCTTGGTTGTGCCCAGGGCATGGAACACCTGGACAGCAGGCGCGCTGAGCCACCGCTGCAGATCGACCGCGACCAGGCCCGCCATCCAGAAATTCCCATGCAGCACGTCGTAGCGGCTTCCCTCACAGGCGATAAAGCGCAGTAGGGCTGCACGGAAGTCGCCCATGAGCGGCCAAAGAGCATCTTTGGCCAACGGCAGCGGCGGACCCGCCATCAGATGAATGACGCGCACGCCGTCCCGCCAGTTCACAACCTCGGGCTGGCTGAGACCAGTGCGGCGCGTAAAGACGTCGACAGCATAGCCACAGGCCGCCAGATGACGACTCAGTTCAGCTACGTAGACATTCTGGCCCCCCGCATCCTCTCCACCAAGCAAGGCCAGCGGGCTGGCATGCTCGCTGAGCAAGGCAATTCGTCCTCTGCGCTCTTTCATTGTTGCTCACTCCTTTGGGGCATAGCGATTGGCCTGGCCGCCCCGTCGGCAGCCAAAGAGATGCCTTTCCCTGGCTGAAGCGCCTCGCTCTCACTCTCGCTCTCACGCCCACCCACTACAGCCTGACGAAGGGCCAGGGCACGCGCAAAGGCCCTCTCCCAGTCGCGACGGAAACGCTCCAGGCCAAAGCGCGTCAGCGCCAGGCGTCTCGCCTGCTCCCCCAGCCTGCGCGCATGGGCAGCATCTTGCAATAAGCGGCGCATGCCTGCCAGCAATTCATCGGGATCACAGGAAAGATAGCCGTGAACGCCATGAGTGATCACCGTGGGCAGCGCTGTGGTTGCCAGCGCCACGACCGGCATACCAATGGTCATGGCCTCGATGACGGCCAACGGCAGGCTGCTATAACGCATGGGGCTGAAGAGGAAACGGTAAGCCGCCAGACGACGGTGAAGCTGCCGATAGGGAATATCGCCGAGGCCGCCGAGCTGCTCACTCTCCATCCCGGCCAGGTCCAGCGGCAGGCGCTCGCGCATCCAGAGGAAGAGATCGCAGCCGGCCAGACGTCCGCGCCGCGCCAGACCATTGACCAACGTCATCCCACGCTCCAGCTCGCCCCGATAACGCACACGCGGATCAATGGCCACACTATGCTCTATCACCTGCGTCGGCGTCCGACCACAGTCCCACATCAGGCGATTGTAGTGCGTCACATGCACCAACAGCACCGTCGGCTCATCAACTGGATGGCGCGTATCACAGGGATGAGGACGCGGCGTATTGTGCTCCAGGTAAATGCACGGCAGAGCCCGTTGCTCCCTGGAGAGAATGGCGTACTGGTCTTCAAAGAAATTTTCGGGTGTCTGATGGATGACCAGATCAAAAGACAAGTGACGCACCTGCTCCGCGGGAACCTCTCGCACCGTGGGGGGTAGATCAAAGGTGGGACCGCGCCCAGTGTAGCGAGGAGGACGCCCCGGCTTCACTGGCAGATACCAGTCATGGTCAAGACGAGCCAGCGCATTCAAGTAGCTTCCATGAATGTGCCAGATCAAAATGCGTAATCTTCTTTCCAAGATTGATACTTCCTTTCATGCAGCGCGAGTGCTCCTGCACGCTCGCGAGCCGTGGACCTCCACCCTCCTTCCAGCAGGCGCGCGGCCAGAGCGTAGACCGCCTCTGGAGCCAGTCGCTGCAGGCAACACTGATCACATGATGAGCAGAGCCTGTGAGCAGAGGGGCTGCAGGCCACAGGCGATCGCGCGACGAGATGGCGCCCTTGATCAAGCGGACCCCAGCGCTGGGGATCAGTCGGACCGAAGAGCGTGATGCTGGGCACATCGAGGGCATAGGCCAGATGCGCCACCCCAGTGTCGTTGCTGACGAAGAGATCCAGCTGACGCAAGACAGCCCCCAGCGTACCCAGGGCAGTGCGTCCCACCAAATTAAGAGCTGGCGCAGGGAGATGCTGCATCAGTTCTTGCACAGTTGACTGTTCGTCCATACTTCCAGTCAGGATGATATGAGTACCAAAGCACTGGACCAGCATCTGAGCCAGGGCGGCAAAAGAGGTCACAGGCCAGCGACGCGCCGGGTCCCTTGCTCCAACGTGCAGCCCCACCAGCGGGCCTTGTACCCTGCTCAGGGGCCTCAACAAGGCGATTGCCTCCGCGCGATCGCGAGCTGTCAAAGGGAACTCCAGGCCAGGATCATCAGCCTCCGCTCCCAGGAGGGCCACTAGATGGAGATTGCGCCAGATTTCATGTTCATCATAGGGATAAGGGGCAGCCAGGGTTAAGCCATGAGACTCACCCGTCGCAGGATCGTAATAACCGGCACTCAAGCGCGCCCCCAGCGCGCGCACAAACGGATTGCTCGCCTGGCCACTGCCATGCAACTGCACAACCAGGTCATAGCCCCTCCCCCGCAGGCGCGCCAGACCCGCTGCTGCTCGCCGCGGCTCCCAGGGCCGCTCTGGGATGCCCAGAAAGCCAGGGAAGATAGCCAGACGATCGATATAACGGTGATAGCGCCGGACAAAGGCCCGCGCCCAGGGGAGGCCGATCAGGGTAATGTCGCTTCCAGGAAAGCGCCGCCGTAGAGCCCGCAAAGCCGGCACCGCCAGCAGCAGATCGCCAAGGTGGAGCGCCCGCACAACAGCGATACGCCGAATCGAGACCGTCTCAAGGTCCAGACCTCTGCTCACGCGCCTCTCCTTTCCGACCGCCGCTCTTGCCGCCCAGCGTCCACCTCAGCCGATCCTTCTCCTCTCGCTGGCACAGCAGCCAGACCTAGCAAGTCAGCGGCTGCCGCCAGTACCTCAGCGGGACTCACCCCACGGAGGCAGAGCTGATCATTGGGACAACAGCGCTGATAGCAGAGACGGCAGGCAACTTCACGATAGAGGAGGCGATGCGGCACCAGCCACGGCCCCCACTGCTCAGGCGGATTGGTGAGGGCAAAGAGGGCGACCACCGGGGTGCCTACGGCAGCCGCGATATGCATCGGCCCCGTGTTATTGGTCACAACCAACCCCGCGCGCTGAATCAGCGCACACAGACCGGCAAAGGAGAGGCGTCCGGCCAGCGGCAGCACCCGCTGACGTTCTGGCGACGGTACACAAGCACAGACTCGCGCCACCAGCTCCTCTTCTTGCTGGCTTCCTGTCACACAGACAGTCGCCCCCAACTCACGCACCAGCAACCTCACCGTGGCCCCAAACAGCTCCCAGGGGTAGGTCCGCGCTGGCATGCTACAGCCCGGATGGACCACGATCAGCGGTTGCGCCTGCGTCTGCCCGGCGTCCTCCCCGATACTGCTCACCACAGTCGCGCACTCGTAGTGCGCCTCGGGGGGCACGCGCAGCACAAGACCACGCTCGTCCGGCGGCACCCCAATCGCCGCCACTAGCTCCAGCGCTCGCTCCACCTCGTGCATCAAGCGCGGCGCTGGCCGCAGGCGCGTGGTTAGCAGAGAGCCGGAACCATCGAGAGATGCCCCAAGCCGTAAAGGAATGTCAGCCAGATAGCAGAGATAGGCCGCTGGCAAGGCACTCTGGCGAAACGAGGTAAAGATGATAGCCCCATCAAAGCACCGCTCCTTGAGACAGCGAATCATTGCCTGCTCACGCTGACTGTCGTGCGGCAGGCAAGCCCAGGGATCAACCCAGGGGGCTTCATAGATGATCACTGCCTCCAGATCGGGATTGAGCAGACCAACCTGAGCCCCAACAGGGCTAGCCAGCAGGGTCAGCCTGGCCTGCGGTAAGGCCCGCTTGAGCGCCCGAATGGCCGGCGTCATGAGCAGTACATCACCCAGATTGTCCAGGCGCACTAGCAGCAGGCGCCGCGCCTGCCGCCAGCGCTCATCAACACCCTCGCCCCCTAAGAGGGGCCTCTCCTCCCAGGATGGAACCAGCCCCAGAGTCCCTTGCTCATGCTGCTCACTCATGGTCTCCTCCCTCACCCGAAGCAGCCACTCTGACCGGGCTACAAGCCTCGGTGCTGGCACGGATGCGCTCAATGACAGCACTTGTGCTGCGCTCGGGCAGCAGCGGCAAGATCACCACCTGCCCACCGACAGCTCGCACCGCCTCAGCCTCTGGCAGCTCCTCTGTCCGGTAGTCTCCCCCTTTGACATGGACATGGGGACGCAGGCAGCGAATCAGAGCAGCCGGGGTCTCTTCATCGAAGAGCAGGGCATGGTCGACCATATCAAGCGCCTTAACGAGCGCCAGCCGGTCGCGCTCCGTCGTGATCGGTCGCCCCTCTCCCCGAAGACGCCGCACACTGCGATCGCTATTGACGGCCACGATCAGTACATCGCCAAGAGCCTTGGCCTGGCGCAGGAAGTGGACATGGCCCGCATGCAGCAGATCAAAAATGCCGTTAGTGAAGACAATGCGCCGCCCCGCTCGCCGCTCCTGCTCTAGCAGGGCAGCCAAACGCTGGCGTTCTAAACTATAGGAAATCTCTTGCGCAAGCGAGCTGGCAGCCTGGTGCCCTTCCTCCAGAGCCGCGCGCAGGCCAAGGCGCTGAAGTAGCTCCTGTTGACGCACGCTGGCCGTCCAGCGCTGAGCCACTGCCAGGGCTGCGGCCTCAGAGGCAATCACCCCCGCCTCGATCAGTGAGGCCCCCGCCGCCAGAGCCAGAGCCAGGGCCGCCGCAAAAGAGTCACCCGCACCAACCTCGCTGGCGCACTGTAGAGCACTGGCCGGCAGATGGTACGCTTCTCCACGGCGATCGAGCAGGAAAGCCCCCTGCTCCGCCAGCGTGATGACCACTGCTGAACACTGGAGTGAGGAGAGCAGCCCTTCGCCAAGCTGACGCAGGGTTGTCTCAGAGAGCGGTTCGCCCCGCTGGACAGCATGGGCCGCCACAGGCAAACGCTCAGCCAGGCAGAGCCGAGCCTCCAGGTAATTAGGCGTCACTACAGTCGCCGGCACCGAGCGGAAACGTCCCAGCGCTTTCGAATCGATCAGCAGCACCTTCGGCCTGCGCGCCTGAAGCTGCGCCAGGAGCGTAATCACCTGGTCCGAGACAACCCCATAGCGATAGTCCGAGACAATCACCAGGTCACAACAGGCGTAGGCAGCCTCCAGCGCAGTCAGCAGGCGCTCTAAAAGAACGGGTCCCAGCTGCAGCTCGTCCCCCTCGTCGAAGCGCACCACATATTGCCCATCGGCCAGAATGCGTACCTTGTGCAACGTTTCCAGAGAAGGATCAGCCAGCAGCCAATCCAGACTAACCTGAGCACGCCTCAGCGTAGTCCGCAAGAGGGACGCAGCGCTGTCGCAGCCGACCACCCCAAGCAAGAGCGCCTCAGCGCCCAGAGACTGCACATTGGCTGCCACATTGGCAGCGCCACCGGGCAGGCGATGCTCAGCCCGCCGAGTCACTACTGGCACTGGCCCCTCCTGGCAGAGGCGCGTAGCGGTGCCCTCCAGGTAGGTATCAAGCATGACATCGCCAATGACCAGGGCGCGTAGACAACGAAACGCAGACACCACATCAACAAAAGCCATACCTTGACACTCCAGCCTCCAATCTGATCCAGTCGAGCCAATCCCAAACAAGCAAGCAGAAGCAGACAATCCAGCAATCTCCCGATCTGGCCCCGAGGAATCGCGACCGCCGTCTCCACCTCATCTTGCTGGAAGCAGATCCCCGCACCTCCCTCCCCTCTGAGGGCCTCTTCATGGGCAAGCAATCAGCCAGGTAGTCAGGCAGATAGAGAGCACCCAGCTGGCAGCCGCAGAAGGACTGCCCAGCGGCATAATGGTCGGGGATAAGGCAGCAGTTCCGGCCTGCGCGAGCATATTTGACCAGCCAGCAGGATGGACCATCAGCTCAGCTGAGCTTTTCAGCCAGACGCGCTGGCAGGCGGGGTAGCTCGACAGGCACAGCAGGCGCAGCTCCCCCCTGACAGGGGAGTACCTTCGAGGAAGGGTCAGGCTCCCGCGAAGCGTTCGCCATCAGAACAGACCCGACGATCAACTCTAGAGCCTGACAGGTATCACGAGCAACAAAGGTAGGCCGGCGCAGGGCAGATTCGGGCGGGCCTTCAGTTCCAAGATCAACCAGCACCGTGCGGCAGCCGGCCCGATTCCCCGCCTCGACATCGTCCAGGATATCGCCCACGAACCAGGAGCGGGTCAGATCGAGGCGAAGCTCGGCGGCGGCCCGCAATAACAGTCCCGGCTGAGGCTTGCGGCAATTGCACTGAATTGCCAGGGCAGGGATACGGCCCTCGGGATGATGAGGGCAATAATAGATGGCGGCGAGATAGACCCCTTCCCGTGCTAGCTCCCGGCGCAGATAAGCATGCATCTCCTCCAGGGCCGCCTCAGTGAAATAGCCACGGGCCAGACCGGACTGGTTCGTCACCACGACGAGCACGTAGCCCAGAGCTTGCAGGAGACGCAGGCCCGGCGCAATCGCCTCATAGAGGTGGAGATCCTCGGGGCGGCGCGGATAATGGACGGGTTGGACCAGTGTCCCATCACGATCCAGAAAGAGCGCAGGTCGCATCATAGACCTTCAGGTGCCTCCATCCGCAGCGCACGGTGGCGCTCCCGCAGGCAGAGCTGGGCCTCAGTCAGATCACAGAGCACATGGATGAGCAGCAGCTGCAGCTCCTGTGTGCGTGCCGGCTCGGTCCCGCCGGGCATGCGCAGCGTAAGATCGGCCAGCGTCTCCAGGCGGCTCTCTCGCTCTCCTGTGAGCGCTAACACAAATACCCCCTGCTGCCGTGCCAACAGCGCTGCCTGCAGCAGGTTCTCAGACTCACCACTGGTACTCAGTGCCAACAGCAGATCGCCCGGCTGCCCCAGCGCTTGAATCTGGCGCGCAAAGGCTGCCGCATAGCCATAGTCGTTGGCCAGAGCCGTTAGAGTGGCACTATCGCTTGTTAAGGCAACCACTGGGTAGGGACGGCGCTCGCGCTTGAAACGCCCCACTAGCTCAGCGGCAAAATGCTGGGCCTGGGCGGCACTGCCTCCGTTGCCAGCCACCAGAACCTTCCGCCCAGCCGCCAGGGTGTTGCAGAGCCAGCGCGCCGCCTGGTTGAGTAGTCCCGCCTCCTCCATCAGCGCATCCAGCGCCTCCACTAGCCAGAGCCGACGCTGCCAGAGCAAGGTCCGCAACGCCTCAACCTCGCTGCGCCACAATTGCTCTTCCGTACTCTCCGCTCTCTCCACCAGCGACTTCACCGGCCAGGAGACGGCCCCAGACCACGCCAGCGCCTCTTGATGTTGATCCTCTTCCATACCTTCAATCCCTGTTCTATGCCATCGCTCTGCCCTCCCGCTCGTAAGGGCAGCTCGCCACCAGGCGAAAGGACAACTGTATAGCGATACGGTGCGATAACATGGTAGTCTATTCATGTTATGAATGCAAGTCTTTCTTTGACTTCTAATGATATTCTAATTTTGATTTATACCGAAAAACTAATGTTATAACCCCAGAATGAAAGCGACATCTGGGGGGAAGAAAAGAGCGCTGCTGAGTGTTCTCCTGAGAGGGCAGTCTCCGGGCAGAAGGAGGAATGAAGCAAGATGGAGCTTTGCCGAAGTGGCACCCAGCCATCACAGCGAGGACCCGCCGAGCACTTCACGGGTCCGGTGCGTATTGATCCACTGGGCGAAGCCCAGGAGCCTGGAGGGGTGCACACCATCAGCCTGACCTTCGAGCCGGGTGTCCGTACGGCCTGGCACAGTCATCCCTTCGGGCAGATCTTGATCGTGACTGACGGCAACGGACGGGTCCAGCGCTGGGGCGGCCCTGTTGAAGAGATTCGTCCAGGAGATGTGGTCTGGTTCGCGCCCGGTGAGAAGCGCTGGCACGGCGCCGCTCCCACCACGGCCATGACGCACATCGCTATTTAAGAGCAGCTCGCAGGGCGCATAGCCGACTGGCAGGAGCCGGTCAGCGATGAGCAATATGAAGGGCAATCCTGAGCAGGCTCTCAGGTCTCACGACGCGGGATGGCGAGCGAGTCCCGCCAACTCTCCTGCCTTCCCACCCCTCGCCCGCACCTGGCGGAGCTGACGAGTGTGATAGACTGAAGGAAGCAGAAGCACGGCATCGCGGCCAGGAAGGAGCGACTCATCGCTCATCCTGGCCGGTGCCCCACTACCACAACCAACCTAGAGGGAGGCAAACCAGCACTGACTCACGAAGAGAGCTTTCAGCCTCAACTGGCCCATCGCTCACCTGGAGAGCTGGCAGCTATTTGGAGTGCTGTGCGCACACCACGCCTGCTGCTTCGCCGTCTGCAAGCTGAGGACGGGCCTGCGATGTTTCGCGTGCACGGCGACCCGGCCACCTATCAGTACAGCCCGGAGAGCGTCCACCGCTCCCTGGCGGGGAGCGAGGCCATGCTGCGCCTTTGCCGGCGGCACTGGGCCGAGCACGGCTTCGGCTACTGGGCCGTAGAGCTAGCACAGGATCGCACAATCATCGGCTTCGGCGGACTGGAGCAGCAGCGCTGGCACGAGTACACCGTTCTCAACCTCTACTATCGCTTCACTCCGAGCGCCTGGGGCCACGGCTACGCCACCGAGATGGCCCGCACAGCTCTGCAGCTCGCCCAGGCTTATCTACCGTCGCTACCGATCATCGCGCGCATCAGAAGCGCTAACCTGCCATCGCAACAGGTCGCCCTCAAGATTGGCCTGCGGCGGCTGCCCGAAGAGCTAGAGGAGCCGGGCTACTATATTTTTGCTTCCGAGTATCCCGGCTGGTCACGGAGAGAGCGGCGGGAAGGCATCGGAGAATAAGCAAGCAGGAAGGAGGGTACACAGACGACTTATGGACCAGACCGCAGGGATGCATCCCCTTTCGTTAGCGCGGCGGCGTTGGGCTCGGCTGGCCGTCGCTTTTTTATTCTTTTTGAACGGCGTACTACTCGCAACCTGGGCGGCGCGTATTCCTGCCGTGCAGGCCCGTCTGGCGCTGGCACCGGCGCTTCTCGGTAGCGTCCTCTTTAGCGGGGCTGCTGGGGCCCTGGCCGGCATGAGCGGAGGTGGCTACCTGGCAGCGCGCTATGGCAGTCGGCGCATTGTGACCCTTGCCACATTCAGCCTCTGCGTGATGCTGACCCTGGTCGCAGTAGCGCCGAGCCTGCCGCTGCTCATCGCCAGCGTGGCCCTGCTCGGAGCCAGCTCAGGAGCGATGGACGTCTCCATGAACACCCAGGGGGTAGCTGCAGAGCGCCTCTACGGCCAGCCTATCCTCAACTCTTTTCACGCCTGCTACAGCCTTGGGAGCCTGGCAGGCTCCCTGCTCGGGGGACTCATCGCTGGATACGATATTCCATTGCTGCCACATTTCAGCGGCGTTGCCCTAGTGGGCGCGATCTTGACGCTCTGTTGCATTCCGGGCCTCCTGCCCTCATCTCATGATCAGCCCGCTGGCGAGCGCACGGGCGAGGCCAGGAGAGTGATATTTGCCCGCCCCTCGCGGGCCACACTGGTGCTGGGACTGATTGCCTTCTGCTCTCTCTTTGGAGAGGGAGCGATGGCCGACTGGAGTGCTCTCTATCTCAACAACAACCTGCACAGCGGGGCTGGCCTGGCCCCCATCGGTTACGCCATCTTCTCCGTCATGATGATGGTCAGCCGCAGCGTTGGCGACGCTCTCACGGCGCGTCTGGGAGCGGCCCTGATGATCCATCTTGGAGGACTGTTGGCAGCCAGCGGCCTGGCACTGGTGCTGCTCGCGCCCTGGTTGGTGCTGGCTTTCTGCGGTTTTGCCCTGATCGGCTGCGGTCTCAGCGTCATTTTTCCCTTGACCCTCAGTTCCGCTGGGCGCTTTGCCGGACAAGGTCAGGCCACCAGCACCGCTCTGGCCGCCGTTGCCACCTGCGGCTATACGGGTCTCATGGCTGGTCCTCCCACGATCGGCTTTGTGGCCAGCTTTGTGGGCCTACGCCTGGCTTTGGGAATCATCATCCTGCTGAGCCTGGGCATCAGCCTCCTGGCCGGAGCCGCTGATCGCCAGCAAGCCCGGCATTAGCACGGCCAGAGCGAGCCGGCTCCCGCCGGCGGCCCGCAGTTCCCCCCGCCCTCGACACCTCACCAGCAGGATTCCGGGGCAGAATAGCCCTGCAGACAGATCACAGGAGTGGGACCGCTTCTTCACTCAAGAGGCCTGCCTTAGCAAGGAAAGGCAGCCCTATCCAGGCAAGATGACCAGGAGAGATGAGGCCCCTGGCACCGAACTCTTCAGAGTCGGGCTACGGGCCTCATCCCATCTCCAGGAGGGCAGAGCGCTCAGGCGCCACGGGCCAGACCGCGGCGCTGGCGCTCCTGAATCAGCGGTCGCGGTGGCCTGCCCTGAAAGAGATAGTAGCGTGTCGTCCGGAACTGCAGCGAGGGAGAGCGCTCTCCGGGCCAGACCAGGCCATAATGGAGGCGAATCCACTCATAGTAGTAGGGGGCCAGTTCAAAGGCAGCATGGCGATGCTGCTCGCTGGCCCGCAGACGCTCCGGCAACGATGGCTGGGCAAACAAGACCAGATTGCTCCAATTGCCATCTCCGAGCTGGAGAGAAGCATAGCTCACCAGCTCAGGGAAACGAGTCAGCTCCCCAATGAGCGCCAGATCGACTTGCTGAATCTGCTCGTCCAGTCCCATAGGACGCTGAGCTTGCTTCTTCCCGATGAAGCCAACAAAGCTCAACTCACCGCGCTCACTGACCGGTAGCCTGTAGACAAGCAGGCGCGAGGGCAGACCGGAACGGCGAGGGAGCAATCGCCCATGAAAAGGCCACGAGACAGGAGACCGACGGCGCTGCAGCCGCTCAAATTGAGCATAACAGAGCAGCAGCATCCTGGTCAGCAGCGGCTCATCCAAGTGATCATCCCTAAGTTCGCCACAGCCCAGGGTCTCGAGGAAGAGCCAGTCGAAAGCGGTCACCAGGCCATTCGTGCTCATACGGCCACTTCCTCCTCTTCCTCAAGAAAGATTGCCTTACCTCGCTCCAGCGCCTTCGGGTGACGCCATTGCAGAAACCCGAGATAGATCACCCCCAGAACAATCCAGAGCACTAGAATGGGAAGCGCCAGATTGAGCGGGTAGGCCGGCAGCGGATAGACCTGGACTGCCAGCGGGAAGAAGAGTATGATCGTAGGAACCAGCGACAGGACGACATGACGCCAGAAGCCAAACTCCAGCCGCCGCTCGCGGAAATAGAAAGCGGCAGAAGCCAGACAGGCAGCTATATAGAGCAACAAGAAACCAAGCGTCAAGACGGTGCCCAGCAGCGAGAAAGCCACTGACACCCCAAAGAGAAAGCCCGTCGCCAGGGCTACCAGCGTGGCCAAGGCAACGTGGAGAGCGATTGCGACACTCGGGGTTCGATGCCGACTCAGATGCCCCAGGAAAGACGGCAACGCCCCAGCACGCGCCAGAGCATAGACCACGCGCGTCGCGGCATTGATGCCCGCATTGCCGTTCCCAAGCGAGCTATTGATCACCGCCAGGCTCAAGATCACTGGTCCAGCCACGCCCCAATAGCGCGCCCCTAAGACTACCCAGGGGTTGGAGGCCGCCACGTAGCTGTCCAGTCGAGCCGGCCCCCAGCCGATGACACCTGCATAAGAGGCCAGCACATAAAAGAGACCGATGCCCAGAGCCGAAAAGATTACCGCTTGCGGGATCGTCCGACGCGGCTGCTCACTCTCCTCCGCCAGAGGAGCAGCGGCCTCAAAGCCCAAGAAGGCCAGAAAGGCAAAGACCATGCCCTGCCCAATACCAAGCCAGCCCCCCAGGCCGCGATCGACGCTAAAAGCCGGTGTAAAGGTAGTCAGGTCATTATGATCTCCGGCAGTAATGATCATAGTGAAGCTCAAGGCCAGCAGCACACCAATCTCGATCAGGCCCAGGACAAGGCTGGCGTCTGCCGACAGCTTGATTCCGAAATACGTCAGCAGGAGGAGCAGGCCATTGCCAATCAGGACCCAAACATACCAGGGCAGGTGCAGGCCCGTCAGGTTCGCCAGCAGACTTTCACTGACAGTTCCCCAGACGAGGCTGATAAATGGCAGCAGCAAGGGCTGCGCAAGCAGAAAGATCCAGCCAGCAAGGAAGCCAAGGCGCGCCCCCAGACCGCGACTGATATAGGTATACAATCCACCAGCCGAGGGGATATGGATGGCCAATTGGCCAATGTTAGCCGCCACCAGAGTGCTGGCCACGGTCGCCAGCAGCACAGCTAGCGGCAGCGAGGCCCCCGTATAGGGGATAGCAGGAGTGAGAGCGGCGGTAACGGCAGTGGCCGGAGCCATCGAAGTAATGGATTGAAAGAGTACCTCGGAGAGACCGATGGCATTGCGTCGCAGGCCGGGCTGAGCCACTCCTTCCCCTTGCTCCCCGCTCAGCACCGCCTCGGCAAGGTGCTCGGACGTCTCAGACATAGATGGTCATTCCCCTTTCTCTCACTAGAAGCAGCCTCATTCCTCAGAGCAAAAACAAAAACAGAGAGAAATGACTCCTCTCTGCTCTTCCAGGGAAAAGATAAGCCGCCGACACTGGCGGCAACGGCACCGTTCGCTCCACACTTTGCTGGTCCAGCTAATGATAGCTTACCTGCCGCTGCCGGCTCTGTCAATAGGTTGTTGACAAAGTTCATCCAGATAGTCAATAATAGCTTTGGGAATCAGCCTTGCCTTGCCTTGCTCGCGGCAGGCAGCGGAAAGCAAGAGCGCAGCGACCAGGGAGGGAGGCCAGGCTGATTTCACTCCCTCCGTGACGGGGTGAGGGGGCCAAGGGAAGAGACGAGGGCGTGCTGTGCGCCGCGGTGGGGGAGCTGTTCAGAGGATAAGCGAGGAGACGAAGATCATGAGCGATCAGCAGCGACAGCTTGACTTCTCCCCAGAAGGGCCAGACGAGGAGCAAGCCTTGCAAGAGCTTTTGACCTTTCCTTTCGTAGAGGCCCTCTTTGGAAGGCGCTCGCGCCGCTTTCTTCTCGGGGCCGAGATTCCTGACGGGCCACTGGCCTATCGCTCTCGTTACGAGCCGCTGCCCTTATCAGAGCTGGAGACGCTGCTAGTGCTGCTTGCCGTTGGCGGTAACACTGGCTGGCACCATTCTATTACGCGCCATGAGCGCTACGCCCCCCGTCTCGCCAACTACGCGGGCGCCGCTGGCGGAAGAACCTTCCCCTCTGCTGCCGGCTTCCACACCAGTGAGATCTTCTTCACTGACGACAGCGGCACCTATTTCTTCGCCACGCGCGACGCCCCTGCCCTGGTGCCGCGCGCAGCGGATGGCCAGCTCTCCCTGGCGGACTTACTGCGCGCCCATCGTGTGCGGATTCGCCGCCTCTCAGGCCAGCGGATCTACCTGCCACCGCGCGAGCCTTATATGGAGGGACACAATACCTGGGTGGCCAACCGCCCCGGCTCGCTGCTCGTGATCCCAGTCGGCGACGTTGCTCAGCACACGATCGCCAATTTGTGCTTCTATGTGCAGAACGGCTACTGTATCTACGATGACATCCATCGGCGCCCCATTCCGGGCCTCGAGCGCTTCGCCGATCCGGTCGATGTTGACAATCCTTTGCCACTGACCTTTCTGGATCAATATTCGCTGACCGAGTGCACTGCCGAGCTGGCCACGGCTGCCTATGCCGGCATGTTGATGCTCCAGGCCCTGGGTCTTGGCGGCTGGATGTTCGACGGTATCGATCGTCTGACAATGCTGGGCGCCAGCGGCGACCCCGCAGTGCCCGGACTTGGCTTCCGCTATGACACCGATGAGCGCTGGTCACAGCCCAACCCAACCGGCCTACCGGGCATCTTCGAAGGCTATTGTCCACCACATTTCCCGACGATGCGGGCAGCCGTCGAGCGCTTCTGCGAGCGCAAGTTTGGCCCTGGCGGGCCCTTCCATCCCGATACTCCAGGCCCGTGGAAGGAGAGCCGGCGAGTGCGCGCCAGCGCTCAGGTCCATGACGAGCGCTTTCGCGAATGCGTCGCACTCCAGGCCCAGTATATCTTTGACACATTCGGCAAATTTCCGGCTACGGTCCCAACGATTTTCATTCTGATGTATCTGCAAGCCCATCACCTGGACCTGGAATACTACGACACCCTGTTTGAGCCTGGGGCCTACCTGCGCACCCATACCGAACATCTGCGCAAGTGGCATGGCCTTGCTCAGCCAAAAGAGCGCTAGCTCCCGGCTCCCCTCCTTCCACAGCAGACCAGATATCCACCCTCTTGCCTTGCTGCTACGACGGAATGCAGCTGCTTTTCAGGTAGCTGCATTCCGTCCTTAGCGAATGCCTCCACAGGAGAGATTGCCAGCCTGGGAGGAAGCAAGCGTCAGGGATAGCTCACCAGATAGGCGTTCGTCGTGCTCGAATTCGAGGGGCCTCCAGTGTTGTTGATAATATGCTGGATCGTCCCCACGCCGCCGAGCGAGACCGTCACCAGGTCGTGGAAGATCACCCCCGCCGTATTGGGTACCTCAAAAGCGCGGTCCGCGACGATTGAGGGATCGACATTGAAGTAGCAGTAGCTGCCCACTCCCCAGGCTTCATGACTGGTGACCGAGTTCGCCACCTTGTAGGCGGCATAGCCGCGTGTGCTCCCGTTCATCCAGGCTGCCTGGTTGGGCGGATCATAGGGCATCTCGTTCTGGAAGAAGTAGGTACGCCCTCCGTTCCCGTTCCAGATGACCTCGTACTGCTGATAGTGCTCGACGAAGAGGCCATACATCGTCACGTTACTGCCATTAACAACCAGGCCATTGGCGGCGGGGTTGACGGTCCAGCCAACGCCGCTGCCGTGGTCGGCCCGCCAGAGCCAGAGGTCATCGCCAATGACGTTGTTGCTGTTGATCACCAGGCTCTGAGTAGCCTGGCCGGCGCCAGCCCCGCCGATGCGGAAGAAGACATCGCTCAGCACAGTCGGATTGGCAGCATGGTTTTGAGAGGAGCCGCTGGGACCGACCTGGAGCAAGACCGGTGAGTTGACCGGGCCAGCGTCAAAGAGCAGTCCTGCGATCGAGACCCCGTCGACGTCGGCCACTGTCATGGGGATGACCCCATTCTGGGGCACTAGCGTCGCCAGTCCCAAGCCCAGCACCACTGTATTCGGGCGCGTGATGTTGATGGTGCCATTGAGCTGGTAGACCCCCGGCGTGAAGAGGAGGTTGAGACCCTGAGCTAGGGCATTATTGATGGTGGCGACAGAATCGCCAGGATGGGCAATGTAGAACTGGCTCAAGGGAATCGAGGTGCCCGCCGCCGTTCCGTTGGCCCAGGTTGTGCCCTGGCTGTTGCTGCGCAGCGCCGGCACGAAGACATAGTAGTTGCCGGCCTGGTCAATGTAGAGGAAAGGCTTCTCGCGAATGACTGGCGTCTGGTTGACCACCGTCTCGGGCGGATTGGGGAAGCTCGGCGGCGGCGCGCCGTTGACTCCCACGAAGACCATATTCCAGACCCCACCGTTCCAGCTCCCAAGCTGATCGTTGCGTGAGAGCCACTGTTGCTGCGAGCCAGACTGCGTCTGACCCGTGACCAGGCTATCGGCCAGGAACCCCCCGCTGGCCCAACCACCATCCCAGAGCAGGAGGTTGCCCTGGATGTCTACGCGGCGCAGTGGCGAGGCCTGGGCTGCTGCCCATTTGTTCCAGCCGCCCGAGGGAATAATCTTGAGATTTTCGGCGCCACGCCAGAAGTTCTGGGTGGCGTTGCCATTCATCCAGGCCGCGTCGAGATCGACCGCCCCATTGATCACGACATCATCAGGCGAGCGGCCTAACCCGAGCACCTGAGTGTAGAAGCCGACATTGACCGTGACATTGTAGGTGCCCGGCTTGAAGAGCAGGGCGTAGCGATTGGTGCCAAACTGGTTGGTCTGCTGCTGACTGTAGATGGCGTCGAGGGTGCTCTGGATCGTCGAGCTGGGCATCGAGGGGTCGAAGATGTAGACGTTCGGCCCGAAATTGGGCGTGCCTCCCGGCGGCGTCCCTGTTGGGGTCGGCGTCGGTGTCGGCGTGCCGCCCGCTGCTGGCAGGATCTCTAGCCCGTTGACCTGGGCATTGTCCACCACTGTGCTAAACTGGATCGTCACGGTCCCGCTCGTCGTCGCCGTCGCACTAAACTGCCTCACTACCGCCCTGTTCGCTCCACCCGCTGCCGCATAGATATCAAAGTTCGTCAGCACTTGCTGCCCATTGATGCTTACATTAAAGACCCGCTTGCCCGCCGCACTCCAGTACGTCTCAGCAAAGTGCAACCGCACCGTATAGGTCGCCCCCGCCGTCAGGCTCGGGATCGTATAGGTGAAGTTCCCATAGCGATTGCTCTGATAGACCGCCTGCGGCGCCGGGTTCGTTACCCCCGATGTATCTATGGCGTTGCTCGTGCTGGCCGTCGTCCCCCCACTGTAGTAGCTGTCCGCCACAAACGGCGCCGTCGCCGGCCCACCTGCATTGATCTGCACAGCGCTGCCCGCTGGCAGGATCTCTAGCCCGTTGACCTGGGCATTGTCCACCACTGTGCTAAACTGGATCGTCACGGTCCCGCTCGTCGTCGCCGTCGCACTAAACTGCCTCACTACCGCCCTGTTCGCTCCACCCGCTGCCGCATAGATATCAAAGTTCGTCAGCACTTGTTGCCCATTGATGCTTACATTAAAGACCCGCTTGCCCGCCGCACTCCAGTACGTCTCAGCAAAGTGCAGCCGCACCGTATAGGTCGCCCCCGCCGTCAGGCTCGGGATCGTATAGGTGAAGTTCCCATAGCGATTGCTCTGATAGACCGCCTGCGGCGCCGGGTTCGTTACCCCCGATGTATCTATGGCGTTGCTCGTGCTGGCCGTCGTCCCCCCACTGTAGTAGCTGTCCGCCACAAACGGCGCCGTCGCCGGCCCACCTGCATTGATCTGCACAGGAGCCTCGGCATGGGCATGGGGAGCCGAGTTGAGCGATGGGAGCACGAGAAAGAGCGAGCAAATAGAGAGGAGGATCAGCAGACTCAAAAGACTTTGCCGCGCAATCCTGCGCCGTTGCGTCACCCTGGGAGCATATGCGTCCATGACATCTCCTTTCTGAATGGTCGCTGCTGGCAGGTACGATCAGGAAGTGAGCCTCGCGCTGTACTGCCAGTCATGCGTCATGCCTCGGGCAGTCGAGCAAGCCAGGCCAGGCTCCCTCACAAGGACAGCCAGCAAAGCAGCGAGTTGGCTGGTACTGGGGCAACATTCAGCGAACGCTATCGAGAAGCGGGGCCTCGCCTCCTTTCTCTTCTATTTCTGTCCGCCTGTTGTGACGAGGCGAGCCAGCCAGAGCGGCGGGGCTGAGGTCTTCGGCTCGCCAACCTTTTCTTTCGAAAGAAAGGCGAAATCGTTTTCTAGAAGAAAACTATACGGATTTGCCCGTGGCTTGTCAAGAGAGCGAGCTGGAGGGATAGCAACAGCAGCGGAAACAAGAGAGAAGGAGCAAAGGAGCGTTCAGATGACTGTGCAGTGGCTGTGCTATAATAGGTCGGAAACTTTCAGAGGGGAGCAAGCACAGCGTAAGCCAATGGCAAGACGACACAACAGTGACGGGCGACCCACCATTGCCCAAATCGCCAGAATAGCGGGGGTTTCGGTCCCCACGGTCTCCAAAGTTCTTAACGGGAGAGCAGACGTCTCGCTACCAACGCGAGAGAAAGTCGAGCGGATTATTGAAGAGTATGGCTTTGTACGCAACCGAGCGGCGCGGGCGCTGCGCAAAGGAAAGACCGGGCTGGTCGACCTGCTGCTGCCGCGACTGGACGACGAATATTATCTACCCATTCTGGAGGGAGTAGCCCAGGTAGTGCGTGAGGCTGGCCTGCGCCTGGTCCTGACGGCCACCGATTACAAGCCGGAGGAAGAGGTGCGCTGGATTACCACGGTCACCGACCACTCGACCGATGGCATCCTGGTGGTCCTGCCGTCGGAGCGAGCGATCGAGCAACTTGAGCGCTCGGGCCTGCCATTTGTGCTCATTCACAACCAGGGGGGACTGCAGGCGACGGCGCCTTCGGTGCGCATTACGAGCTGGGAGGGTGGTTTTGTAGCCACGACCTACCTGATCCGGCTGGGCCACCGGCGCATTGCCTACATTGGCAAGACCTCGCCGGCCAGGGATGCCATCGAGCGCATCGCCGGCTACCGCGCCGCTCTGGATGCCGCCGGGCTGCCGCTGATGCCCGAGTTGGAGTGCGATGGCGACTTCACTGAGGCCAGCGGCTATCAAGCCGCTTTGCGCTTGCTAGAGCTGCCCGAGCCACCGACGGCCATCTTCGCTGGTAACGATCGCCAGGCAGCGGGCGTCTACCGCGCCCTGCATGAGCGCGGGCTGGCAGTGCCTGACCAGCTGAGCGTGGTGGGCTTCGACAATCTGCCCTATACTGAGATCATGAATCCACCGCTGACGACCATTCATGCACCACGCCTGGAATTGGGTCGCACGGCGGCGACGATGCTGCTCCGTCTTCTCAATGGAGAACAGCTAGAGATGCCGCGCGTCGTGTTGCCGACGCACCTGGTCGAGCGCCAGTCATGCTGCCCACCACGCGCAGGCTGAATCGGCACGCCCCGGGCGGGCAAAGGGGCCCGCTCTCCTTCTCCTCCCACATCCTGAGCAGGGTCTGCGGCGCTGACGGCTTCTTCTGTCCCTCCCCGCGGGAAGAGTCCAGAGGACCTACCCGCTGTTCAGGGTTAGATCAGCGGCTTCTCATAAAGGATCTTCTCTAGCGGACGGCTCTCCCCTTCTCCCGAAGGCTGACCTTGTTGATAGAAGGAGCGGCCTACCTCGCGAAAACCATTTTTTGTGTAGAGACGCTGGGCCGCCGTTTGGAGCACCGATGTATCAAGATGCAGCAGGCGATAACCAAGAGTACGCGCCCGCGCTTCGAGGGCTTCGAGGAGACGCTGACCGTAGCCCCGACCCTGATATTCAGGCAGCACACGCATGCGCTTGATTTCAGCACGCTCAGCATCCGTGCGCTTTAAGGCCCCCATCGCTACGATCTTGCCGTCACATTCTCCTATGAGAAATTCCCCGCCGTTGTTCAGATAGTGCTCTTCGATAGCGTAGACGTCGTCATCCCAGGAACCTCGCCCAAGATAGGCCCCCGTCTCTTTGAGAAGCGTTACGTGGAGTCGCTCTACGGCTTCCTGATCAGCCGGCCTATAACGGCGCAGAGTGAACATTGCTGGCATCCATCCCCGGTCAGGGTCGCTCTCTTCCGATGCAACCCGCTCGATGCAGGAAAAAAGCGATGGTCACTGTATCGGCAGGCCCTATGATAGCATCTTGCCCGCTAGCAGGGCAAGCCTTTCCCCTGCACTGCCATTTTTCGAAAAAGAACAAGTAAAGTTTCACTCCCTCTTGACATGACCCCCCGAATTCTCTATATTCAAAACAAAGGCATCGATATTGATTTCGCAAAATTTCGGAAAGAAAGGAGGGGAAAGCCCCAGCGCTGTGTTCCCGCCCCCGGTCGAGGTCGGCAGGCCAGCAGGCCGGCAGTTGGTCAGCGCGACAGCGAGGTCCTCTGGCTGGCAGCAGGGTGCCTGGCCCCGCCAGAATCGCAGAACTGCGCGATCGGCTCAAGCCGCAAAGAAGCAAGCAAGCAAGCAAAGGAGTTTGTCATGGATGCACCTGCTCCCGATGTAGCAAGGCAGCAGCAGCCTATGTCACTGTCAGCATTGGCGCCAGCGCCCTTGCCCAGGCTTCGCTGGTTGCTCGTGCTCATGTTAATCTGTTCCTGGAGTGTCATGGCCTCGCTGCTGGGCCGGGCGCCTCTAGCGAGAGCTGCCACTGCTATCCAGATCAATGCCGGTGGGCCGGCGGTCTCTCCTTTCGTGGCTGACACCGACTTCTCCGGTGGCGGCACCTCCTCCACCGCCAACACTGTCGACACGTCCGGCCTCTCCAATCCCGCCCCCCAGGCCGTCTACCAGACCGCCCACCTCGGCAACTTCTCCTACGCTATCCCCAATTTGACCCCCGGCGCCAGCTATACCGTCCGCCTCCACTTCGCCGAAACCTACTGGACCACCGCCGGCAAGCGCGTCTTTAACGTCAGTCTCAACGGGCAAACGGTCCTCGCCAACTTCGACATCTTCGCCACTGCGGGCGGTGCCAACAAAGCCATCATCAAGGAGTTCAGCGCCACCGCCTCCTCCGGCGGCACGATCTCCCTCCAGTTCAGCTCTCTTGTCGACCAGGCCCAGCTCAACGGCCTCGAAGTCCTGCCTGCTGCCAGCAGCGGTTGGACGCTCGTCTGGAGCGACAATTTCAGCGGTCCTGCTGGCAGCTTGCCCTCAGCGGACAACTGGATCATCGACACTGGCACAGGCTACCCCGGCGGAGCGGCCAACTGGGGCACCGGCGAGGTCGAGACCATGAGTAACTCGGCCAGCAACGTCTATCTCGACGGCAATAACCACCTGAATATTACCGCGCTCAACACTAACGGGAGCTGGACCTCTGGACGCATCGAAACGAAGCGCAGCGATTTCGCCGCCCCCGCGGGCGGTATGCTGCAAATTAGCGCCTCCATCAAGCAGCCCAACCCGGCCAACGGCCTCGGCTATTGGCCAGCTTTCAGCGCCATGGGCGCCCAGTACCGGGGCAACTACCAGAACTGGCCGGCAGTTGGCCAGATCGACATTTTGGAGGACGTCAACGGACGCAACGCTGAGATCGCAACCCTGCACTGCGGCAGTGCCCCAGGCGGCCCGTGCAACGAGTACAATGGCCTCACCAGCGGCCTGGCCACCTGTCCAGGCTGCCAGAGCGGCTATCACACCTATTCAGTGATCATCGACCGCAGTCTCTCGGATGAGCAGATCCGCTGGTACCTGGATAACCAGCAGATCTGGATTGTGCGCGAGAGCCAGGTCGGCGTGAGCGCCTGGCAGGCCGCCGTCGATCACAGCTTCTTCCTGATCTTCGATCTGGCCATCGGCGGCTCCTTCCCAAACACCGTTTGCAGCTGCACGACGCCCACAAGCGCCACTTCCTCGGGCGGCACCTTGAGCATCGCCTCGGTAGCGGTCTACCAGAAAACGGGCACAGCGCCGCCGGCTCTGACGACGCCGCCAACTCCGAGCGGGGCCAGTGTCGTCAAGGTCACTGGGACGCAGGGGAACTGGCAATTGCTGGTCAACGGCTCGCCCTATCTGATCAAGGGCGTGACCTTCGGTCCCTCAAACGCTGCCGCTCTGGCCTATATGCCCGACCTGCAGGCACTGGGCGTCAACACGATCCGCACCTGGGGGACCGATAGCAGTACGCAGTCGCTGCTCGACGCTGCCGCCGCCTACGGTATCAAGGTTATCAATGGCTTCTGGCTCTCCCAGAGCGCCGACTATCTCAACGACAGCGCCTACAAGACGAGCCAGCTCAGCACCATCCAGAGTCTGGTCAACACCTACAAAAATAATCCGGCGGTGCTGATGTGGGACGTCGGCAACGAGGTCTTGCTCAATCTGCAAAATAGCTTTTCGGGGACACAGCTAGAGCAGGAACGCAACGCCTACGCCCAGTTCGTGGACCAGGTGGCTCAGGCGATCCACGCTATCGATCCGAACCATCCTGTGACGTCAACCGACGCCTGGACCGGCGCCTGGCAATACTACAAGGCCAACGCGCCACACCTGGATCTTTACGCCGTCAATTCCTATGGAGCGGTCTGCAATGTGAAACAGGACTGGATCAACGGCGGCTACAGTGTCCCCTACCTCGTGACCGAGTCGGGGCCGCCAGGCGAGTGGGAGGTACCCAACGATGCCAACGGCGTCCCCCAGGAAAGTACGGACACACAGTCAGCTCAGGGCTATGCCACGGCCTGGAATTGTATCACGAGTCACCGCGGGGTAGCATTGGGGGCGACGCTGTTCAACTACGGCATCGAGAACGATTTCGGCGGCGTCTGGTTTAATCTGAAAACCGGCGGCTGGAAACGACTGGCTTACTACACGGTCCAACAGCTCTATACGGGGCAGACCCCCGCGGCCAGCAGCACCCCGCCGGTGATCTCGAATCTGACGGTGAGCACCAATACGGTGCCAGCAGGCGGCCAGTTTACCTTGAGCGCGAGCGTCAGCAACCCCGGCGGCAACCTGCTGCGCTACACTGTGATGTTTAGCAGCAAATACATCGATGGCAGCACTGGCCTGCGTTACGCCACCTTCAGCCAGGCGGGGAACAGCACCTTCACGGTGACGGCGCCCAAGGTGCTGGGAACCTGGAAGGTCTACCTGTATGTCTACGATGGCCTGGGGAACGTTGGCATCGAGACGCGCTCGTTCAAGGTGGTGCCTCCGCCTGTCAACGGGACCAATGTGGCGATTGGTAAACCCACAACGGCCTCCTCTTACCAGACCACCGGCAATGGCGCCCCTTATCCGCCATCGAATGCCACCGACGGCAACCTGTCAACACGCTGGGCCAGCGATTGGAGTGACCCGCAGTGGATCATGGTCGACCTGGGTCAGGCGAGACAGATCAACCATATTCAACTGGTCTGGGAGACCGCCTATGGCTCGGCCTATCAGGTCCAGGTCTCGAACAATGGCACGACCTGGACGACGATTTATTCGACGACGAGCGGGACCGGTGGGGTCGACGATTTCGACGTGAGCGGCTCAGGGCGCTATGTGCGCCTCTATGGAACAGCGCGCGGTACCTCTTACGGCTACTCGCTCTGGGAATTTGGCATCTATACCCCTGCATAATGGCGCTCGTGGGACGGGCGGCGCGCTCGCTCGCTCGTTCGCGAGCGTCAGCGGGCCAGGGTCACTGTTGCTCGCTCGTGTGCTCGCTCCTCCTGGCTCGCCGCGCCCGTTGGGGAGAGACAGCGACCGTTTTGGCCGCCCTCTTCCTGCGGGCGCTTTCTTTTCTCCTTAAGGCTGCTGGAGCCAGTCCGCCCGCCAGCTGGCCAGAGTGTCTCCGACCCACTCTCAGGCATGTTCCGGCTGCGGCTCGCGCTCGGGCGAGACCTGCCCGACAACGGCGGCCCTGCCTGAGCGCCCGGCAGCCGCTTCTGCCTCGCTCTCCCCGTATGGTAGCACCAGGCAGGCTTCGGGCGGAAAAGCGAGAAGGACGCGCTGACCGGGAACCAGGGTTCGGGCCTGCAGCCCAGGGAGGTCAACCGTGAAGAGCTGGCCTCCGTCGGCCCGCACGCGGAAGCGTGTCACTGCCCCCAGAAAAGTGCGTAGCTCCACGATGCCTGTGAGGAGATTCTCTTGCTCCTGGCTCTGACCCCTGTCCACAGCCACGCCATCAGCCTCTTCGAGCTGCTGCAGTGTGACCAGCTCGGGGCGCACCACCAGCAGCACAGCAGCGCCATCGCTCAGCTCCGGCTGAGGTGGCACACGGAGGAGGATCTCGCCAAGACGACAGTGACCATCAGCCGCGCGCTCCAGGCGAGCCGGCAGGCGGGTACTGGCCCCGACAAAGCCGGCCACAAAGACCGTGCGCGGTCGGCGATAGATCTCCTCGGGCGCCCCAAGCTGCTCAAGGCGACCGCGGGCCATGACGGCGATGCGGTCGGAGATGGCCAGGGCCTCTTCCTGATCATGGGTCACGTAGATAACGGTCATCCCCAGCTGCTGCTGAATGCGCCGGATCTCCTCACGCAAGGTCACGCGCACCGCCGCATCGAGGGCCGAGAGCGGCTCATCGAGCAACAGCACTTTCGGTTCAACGGCCAGCGCGCGCGCCAGGGCCACGCGCTGCTGCTGCCCACCCGAGAGCTGATGCGGATAATTGCGCGCCCGATCGGCCAGCCCTACCAGGGCCAGCAGCTCCTCACAGCGCCGGTGGACCAAGGTAGGAGACAAGCGCCTGAGACGCAGGCCAAAGGCAACGTTCTGCTCAGCCGTCATATGCGGGAAGAGGGCGTAGGACTGAAAGACCATGCCCATCGGGCGCCGGTTGGCCGGGCGGGTTGTGATCTCCTCCCCATCAAGGAGAATGCGCCCAGCATCCGCCTGTTCAAAGCCAGCAACCAGGCGCAGAATAGTAGTCTTGCCGCAGCCGCTTGGTCCCAGAAGTGTCAAGAACTCGCCTTGCTCAACCTCCAAAGAGAGGCGCTCAACGGCCCGCGTTCTTCCAAAGGATTTACTCAGCTCCTGCAATTCTAGAAAAGCCATAGGCATTCATCCTTGTGTCATCCATGCTTGACAGCCAGCAGGGCCAGTCGGTCTAGCGTGGGCCAGCCCCCTCGATCTGTCCCGGGAGCGCGGCCCGCCCCCTGCCCGTGCGCGGGCGCGTGGCCGGTACCATGCCCAGCACACAGAGGAGCGTCAGTAGAAAGCTGAGGACCGCCAGCAGAGCCGCCCGGTGCGGATCATTCTGCCCCGTCATGTTCAGGTAGATCGGGAAGGTATAGGTATTGAAGAGGCTGGCCAGCGTCAGCTCGCCCATCACCGTCGAAAAGGTCAACAGGGCCGCGGTCAAGATTCCCGGCCAGATATTGGGCAGAATCACCAGCAGCAGCGTCCTCCACCAGCCCGCTCCCAGGCTGGCCGCCGCCTCCGTGAGCACCCTGACATCGACCGCGCGCAGGCTGTTGTCAATGGCCCGATAGGCAAACGGCAGCGCTACGATGACATAGGCGCAGATGAGCAAGAACGGAAGATCCAGCAAGGGGAAGACATTGCTCAGCAACGGCACCAGACCCAGGGAGAGCAGGGCCACCAGGGGGCTGTTAGTGGCCGCCCCGTTGTACTCCTGTAACAAACCGGTTCCGAGCACAATGGGTGGGACGGCAAAGGGCAGCAAGACCAGTGCTCCGAGCAGAGGCTGCACCTGTGGCAGGCGCAGACGCACCTGGTAAACGGTAGGGGTCAGCAGCAGAATGACCAGCACCGTTGTTCCCGCCGCCAGCCCGAGTGAGGTCAGCAGCGTCTGCCAGAAATCGGGATCGCCAAAGACGGCGCCGAGACTTGAGAGATCTCCCCAGCCGTGGCTGCCACTGAGACCAAAGACCAGGGTGGCCGCCAGCGGGATCAACAGATAGAGCAGGACCAGAGCGAGTGCCAGCCTGGCCGGCAGGAGTCCGCCCTCGTTCGCCAAGTGCTGGCTGGGCTGCCCCACGTCCTGGCCCGGTTCGCGGTGACGAGGCCGAAATAGCGATCGCATGCTTTTTTCTCCTTGTCCTGGTCCGCTAGCGACCCTGCCCCTGCCAGCGGCTCGCCCGCCTGAGCATCGTCGTGTAGAGCGCGACCACCGCTAGCAGCAGCCCCATCATGCCGACAGCAAGAGCATCACCCAGGCCAAAATCAACGGTCACGTTACCATTGACCAGAAAATCGATGAGGATGGGGACCAGGTTGATGTTCCCCTGAGCCAGCGCATAGGCCGTAGCGAAGGCCCCGAAGGAGTTGGCAAAGAGCAGCATGGTGCCAGCAACCAGCGACGGGAAGAGGATGGGCAGAGCTACGCGCCACCAGTAACCAGCCGGCGAGGCCCCCAGATTGATGGCCGCCTCGCGCCACTCCGGGCGTAACCCCGTAAAGGCGGGCAGCGTTACCAGGATCATCAGCGGAAGCTGGAAATAGACATAGACCAGCACCAGACCCCAAAACTGGTAAATGCTGAAGCCAAGCGCGTAGAGATCGAGATGCAGCCAGCTGCGCAGGGCGACCGTCACAAAGCCCGTGACGCCAAGTGTCGCGACGAAGGCGAAGGCCAGAGGGACACCCGCAAAGTTGGCGGCGATACTGCAAAAGCTGATCAGCAAATTGCGCAGCCAGCCCTGGCGCAGGCTGGCCAGCCCATAGGCAGCCACCGCTCCGAGCAAACCTCCAATGAGGGCCGTGACCAGCGAAAGGGCAACGCTATTCTGAAAAGCGCGCAGATTGCTGGCCTGGGCCAGGAGCCGCTGATAGCCGGCCAGACTCAGCCCACCAGTGCCACCGTTGGTCAGGCTCCCCTGAATCGTGATGACCACGGGCAGCAACTCGAAGAGCAGACAAAAGAGCAAGAAAGGCACGAGAATCGACCAGGCCAGCAACCCAGCCAGGCGCCAGGCACTACGCCGCGCCAGCGGCTGCTCGCGCCTCTTCTCTCCGGCCATGCCAGGCTGGGCCCGCCCCTCTTCCTCATCGAGCGCCTGCGAAAGCATAGGCCTCCCTCCCTCCTGATCAGATAGCCGCAGCGAGCGCACTCGCTCCGATCCAGCGGCCAGCCAGTGCGGACCACTCAGAGGAGCGAAGAGCGCCGCTGCGCCGAGCGAGAATGTGCTCCTCTTCCTCTCATCTCAGGCTCGCTACGAGCCAAGCACCTGCGGCCCCCAGTTGTTATTGACCAGCGTCGAAGCCGCATTCAGCTGAGCCAGCGACGGAAAACGCACATTGGCATACTGCTCAGCAGGCGGTAATTTGGCAGCGAGATCAGGGGGAACCTTGCCAGCCGCCACCAGCTTTTGATAGCGGGCTGGATGAGCGTAGCCCTTTAGATAGAAGAGCTGTCCCTCGTCGGAGAAAATATATTCAATCCAGAGGCGAGCCGCGAAAGGATGGGGAGCCGTCTTATTGATCACTGAGACATAGGGACCAGCGATCGAGCCATCGGAGGGAATGATCACTTCCAGATGTGGCTTGCCGGCCAGCTGGTCGCGGAAGCCCAGCCCGAGATAGTCCCACATCACGGCAATGGCCACTTCGCCGGTCGAAATATTGGCAATGCTGGAGCGGGCAACCGTGAAATTGCCGCTCTTCTTGAGTTGTGCAAAATAGTCGATGCCGGGCTGAATATTGTCGAGGCTGCCGCCGTGAGCCAGCGCAGCGGCAAAGACCGCCAGAAAGGCATCGTTGGCCTGGCGCGGGTCGCCGTCGATGCCGACCATATTTTTATAGTTGCCGCTCAGCAACTCAGCGAAGGAGGTCGGCGGCTTCTTCACAAGGTCGGTATTGATCACAAAAGCCTGCGCGCCATAGTATTCGGTGCACCAGTAGCCGTCGGGGTCCTTGAGACTGGCATCGATGTCATCCCAGTAGGCATGCTTGTAGGGAGCAACCAGCCCCTGCTGAACAGCCAGCGGCCCAAACTTGAAGCCAACGTCACCGATGTCACCGTGAGGGCGCGTCTTCGAGTTCTTGAAGACCTCTAGCTCCTGAGCTGAGGAGTATTCGGCTTCGGCCTTGTAGGAGATAGGCAGGCCATAATGGCTGGTGTAACCGGCCAGGATATCTTTGTAGTCAGCCCATTCTGGTGGGATGCCCACGGCCTGCAGCTGGCCCTCTTTTTTGGCATTGGCAATCAGCGTATCCAGCTTGATAGGACCAGCCATGTTGACGTTGGCAGTGGTGGCACTGCTGCCAGTGCTACTGCTCCCGCAGGCTTCGAGCATGGCCGCCAGGGCGCTGGCCGAGAGGCCAGCCACGCCCGCCCGCCGCAGAAAGTGGCGGCGGCTCTGCTGGCCGAAGAGATCATTGAATAGCAGCTGTTCCTGGCTGCGTCCAGGGCGCATCAAAAGGCTACCTCCTGATCGTTGGCATGCACGGAGAACACGGTCAAAGGTCACACGGGAAGGACTGCTGGCCCAGCATGCTGAGCCGGCGCTTGAGGCAGCAATCTCCATTGCCCGGTAGAACGAGCAGCCGCAAGCGCATCCAGCAGACGGCCAAACGGCGAGACAGCAGGTCAACGGCAGGCAGGCCCGAGGCGGACCACAGAGCACAGGCCCTGCCTCTCCGTACGCTTGCTCTCTCCACGCTTCTTCATGGTAGGGCGGCCATGCTAAGAGGAAGTTAATAGATAAAGTAGGGGTTGTTAAGGCTCAGTTATATTTCGCCCAACGCCGCAGGAGCAGGCCATCGGGAAGGCGCATCACGCAACCTCGCCAGGGCAGTATCGCACCCAGGAGTAGAAAAATTGATTTATCGCGCATTTTCTGCTACTATAGAAGCAGGCTGGCAGCTCTAGTCAGGAGAGACTCAGGAGCAGAACAGGAAAGGCAGCCCAGTGTCTGAGACAACCATCTGGCTGCTCAGCAGCCGGGCAGACCGGCAGGGTGCTACCCGCCAGGGCCGCGGGCCGCACTGCTTAGCTCGGCGCCCAAGGAGGACCAGCGATGTTCACGGCAGCGACCTGGCGGTTCCAGTCAGTGCCGCACAGCAGCGGGCTGCTTCTTGCCGCCTATCCAAACCTTCTTCACACTCCTTCGTGCTCCTCCCGACTCCTCTTCTTGCTGGCAACCACCACCATCTCGACCAGCCCTAGCAATAGAGAAGGCCGCCCAGCTACGGCAGCCCAGGTCTCTCCCGGAGTCGATCAGCTGTTTGTTCCCCTTTAAGCGCGTGTCCCGATTTGACTGTTAGTTAGCAAAGGAGGAGCTTTGCACATGGAACAGCGTATCTACCACGGCACCCTTTCCCCGGACGGCCTGGCCGACTACCTCGTCCAGACCTTTGGCCAGAACTACAGCTATCTCGGCTGGGGAGGCAGCACGCTCAACACTATCGCCCAGAAGATCGGGCAGGGGGATCACGTTCTGGTCCAGATCGCGCAGGCGCGTCCCTGGAGCGGGCGCCTGCGCACTGCCCTCGGCGTCAGCATCTCGCGTGTGCCCGATGGTATCAGCGTGAGCGTTGGCCAGAGCAACTGGTTGGAAGGCTCGCTGCCTGGCATGCTGTGGGGAGCCTTGTTCTTTCCACCTCTGGTGATCTTTCCTCTGATTCGGAGCATCGGAGCCTTTAGCTTTTACCAGGACGTCTGGCAGGCCATCGAAACCTACTGCACCCAGGCTCAGGCTACGCGCATCAGCACCAGCACCCTGCACGGCCTCTACTGCGCGCGCTGCGGGGCCCTCAACGACGAAGCGGCCCAGCACTGCCATCTCTGCGGCGCCGCTCTGGCAGCCAGCCCAGCCAGCACCGCAGGAGCGCCCGAGCTGGTGACCTGCGCCAGTTGCCACGAGCGCGTCGTCGCGGCCCGCTTCTGTGGCAATTGCGGTGCTCCGCTGAGCGCAGGGCCAGCGCCCTCATCTCCCGACCAGGGTCAGGGAGGCCAGACAGACATAGCGTAGTCGGCAGGCAGGTCGACCCTGCCCTGCTGTGCAGGCATCCTCGCCAGCCAGTCACCGTGCTTCCGCCGAATCGAGGTCGAGGATGCCTGCTATCACCCCGCATCCCGGCCTTACAGGCACCCACCTGCCACACCTGCCCGAAGCGTCTGCTACCTCTGCCGCTCTGCTCTGCCATGTCAGTGATATGCTGTGCAGGCGGGCAACCTGTCCTGGCGGCACCTGCCCGAAAGGACTGACGAACCTGTACAGAGGTCCGAGCAATACTCCTTCAAGAGAGCAGCTCGATCGCCAGCGAAAAGGCTTGACTTCTCAGCACTGCACCTGAAGACGGGGTCTTCTGCTCGCGAACCTCTGTCCGTCCGCCGCCAGGGCTGGAGCTTCTGCAATCCTCGCGCAGGCTAAACAGGCAGTCTGACGACACCTCTCCTGAGACAGGATGACCAGCCGCTTCTGTCAGGCAGATTCGATGATCCTGAAAAAAATGATCACGATGCCAGCCGGAAGCACACTGGCGTCGCTGCTAGAAGTCATTCGAGACTACCCGGATATTAAAGGGGCTGCTACCAAGTACCCCCCAGAGGCGTAGCCAGAGCGCCAGATACATCTCAGTGCCACGCGCATTTGAGATGCCGCCCAGATCGATCAAGCTCTCCGGGGGCCAGCCGAAGCTGACCAGCAGAGCCGCCACCTCGCTCTTGGCGGTGGCATCATCGCCGCACAAGAACATGTGGTGCCGCCCGGGTACCAGAGCAGGATTCACCATTACGGCGGCGTTCACGGTGTTGAGGGTCTTCACCACGCGACTGGCCGGGAAGGTGCGCTGGATGCGCTCCGCCAGACTATCGCTATTGCAAAAGCTCAACTGAGGCGGCATCCCCGAATTGGGAGCAATTGGGTTCGCCACGTCGATCAAGATCTTGCCAGCGAGGTTTTCCGCCCCGGCAGCAGTCAGGGCCTCCAGCGACCAGGCCCCAGCAGTGGCATTAATCACAATTTCAGCAAAGCGCGCCGCCTCGGCAAATGATCCTGCGCTGGCCGAAGGTCCAGCTGAGGCCACCCAGGCCTGGGCCTTCTCGTTGCCGGCTTGCCGCGCTCCCATCTTGACTTCGTGGCCGAGACTAACCAGCTTGCCAGCCAGCGTCTGGCCAACCATACCTGTACCAAGGACGCCGAAACGCATGCAATTCCCTTTCTTTACTACACCATAGCAGCAGACGATGGCCTCGAAGCGAATCAAAGCTTTCTATTATACGCCCGGAGTGGGCGACACGGCAAGGGACAAGACAAGACGAGACCGCCGGTGTTAGCCAGCCAGCATAGGAGGGCCAGATCAGCGTCTGTACAATGATAGGTATAGATGACTTGACAAATGAACCAGTGGTAGCGTAGAACATAGTCATGTAATGCACGTCCACTGGTAGTTTAAGTTTCTCTCGTCAGGAGCATTGAAATGAGTGCCGCCAATAGTTCAGCTTCTCCTGGTGTTGTTTTCCCTGGGCGAGTCAGCGGCTTTGACCGCATCCTGGGAGCCTTACAGAGCATCGGGCGCTCGCTGATGCTGCCGATTGCCGTGCTGCCGGCGGCGGGCCTGCTGTTGCGCTTCGGGCAGCCCGACCTGCTCAACCTGCCCTGGATGGCGGCGGCGGGCAACGCTGTCTTCTCCAATCTCTCGCTGATCTTCGCCATAGGCATTGCCATTGGCCTCACCGGAGGAGAGGGAGCAGCAGCCCTGGCCGGGCTGGTCGGCTACCTTGTCTTCACTGGCGTCTTCAACGTCATCATTCCCCAGGTCAACGGCGCTCCTGATCCCTCGATCTCAATGGGCGTCTTCTCCGGCATCATCATGGGGCTGGTCAGCGCCGGCCTCTATCGGCGCTTCCACGACATTCGCCTGCCGGACTACCTGGCCTTCTTCGGAGGCAAGCGCTTCGTCCCTATCATTACGGCCCTGGTTGCCCTCGTGCTGGGAGCTATCTTCGGCCTGATCTGGCCGCCAATCCAGGGGGTCATCAATGCCCTCGGTCAGGGTATTGTGGCCCTGGGGCCACTTGGCACCGGGATCTATGGCCTCCTCAACCGGCTGCTGATCCCCTTCGGCCTGCACCATGTGCTGAATACCTACGTCTGGTTCCAGTTGGGCACCTACCACACGGCGCACGGCCTCGTTAACGGCGACCTCAACCGTTATTTTGCCGGCGATCCAACAGCGGGCAATTTTATGGCTGGCTTCTTCCCCGTGATGATGTTCGGACTGCCAGCAGCCTGTCTGGCGATGATTCGCCGCGCCCATTATCCACGGGTGGCCGCGGGCATCCTGCTCTCCGCCGCCCTGACTTCCTTCCTGACGGGCGTGACCGAGCCAATTGAGTTCGCCTTCCTCTTCGTGGCTCCTGTACTCTTTTTGATCCACGCTGTGCTGACCGGCGTGGCCCTGGCGATCTGCACAGCCCTGGGCATCCACATCGGCTTTACTTTCTCCGCCGGCTTGATCGACTACCTGATCAATTTCAGTAAGGCCAATACGACCCAGCCGCTGGTGCTGTTGCTGATCGGAGTGATCTATGCCGTCATCTACTACTTTACTTTCAGCTTCTGTATCTCACGCTTCAATCTGGCAACGCCAGGGCGCGGCGGCACGGCCACAGACAGCCGCAGCGACTGGATTCTGCCCGAGAGTCAGCGCGGGCCACGCTCTGGACGAAAGACGGAGGAGGCAGCGACAACGGCAGGCGATGCCGATGAGCGCCTGGCTGCGGAGCTGCTGGCTGCTCTGGGTGGCAAGGAGAACGTTGAGAGCGTCGAGGGCTGTATCACGCGCCTGCGCCTCTTTATCAGCGAGCCGCAGCGCATCGACGAGGCCCGGCTCAGGAGCCTGGGAGCCGCTGGAGTCATTCGCCACGGCAAGATCGTCCAGGTGGTCATGGGCACGCAGTCCGATCGCCTGGCCAGCCGCATGAAACAGCTGATGAAGAAGGGCAGCAGCGAGCTAGAGCAGAGCGCAGATACATCAGATGGAGAGAGCGAGGAGAGCCAGGGCTGAACTGGCGTCACCGCGAGTGACCCCTCCCCCTGCCGTGCACATGTGCACATTGTCAGCGCTGGCGCTCTTCTGAGAGAGATCGGCGTGGTGCCTCTCGTTTTGAACGGGCAGCCTGAAGAGGTCTGCCCGTTCAACGTGAAGCCTTCAGGTTGGAAGGCCGCTCTGGGAGAAAATCCAGAGCGCTCGAGGCAGACAGGTGCATCTGCCTGCCCCTCCTGTGGCTGATCCTGTGACAGGAAGAAGATCTTTCTCAGGCCACGGGCCGCCGCCATCACCCACTACGGCCAGCTCGTCAGGACGGTCGAGGGGGCAGGCCGCGCGCCTGGCCAGACTCGTTTAACAACTCCATCAATGGAGCGATACTCTTGGAAAGCGCAGGTTTTGAAGAAGAGCATGAGAGTCGGCAAGAAAAATGATCTGGTGATTGTGGCCCCGCTTGATGGCCAGGTAGTGCCTCTGGAGCAGGTACCCGACGAGGTTTTCGCTCAGAAGCTGGTTGGCGATGGCCTGGCTATTGATCCGCAGGGCAACGTGGCGGTCGCTCCCATCAGCGGCAGGCTGGTACGCCTCTTTCCGGGTGGTCACGCCTTCGTCGTCGCTGTCGGCTCCGAGGACAGTGAGGAGGAGGCCGCGGTGATCGTCCACCTGGGTCTCGACACGGTGGAACTGGCCGGCGACGGCTTCACTCTCTTAGCGCAGGAAGGCGAGCATGTCGAGGCCGGCACGCCGGTGGTAGGCTTCGATCGCGCCCGCATCGAAGCGCGGGGCAAGAGTATGCTTAGCCCGGTGGTCTTCAGCGGCAGCGGGGTCCTGACGCAGCGCGCCAGTGGAACGGTAGAGGCCGGGCAGGATGTGCTCTTTGTCGTACAGCGTGCGCTGTAGGTACAAATTGGCGCAGCCTCCTCTTGACAAGCAGAGGTTCTGACTCTATCCTCAAGACAAGGGAGAAGTTCAGAGATTGGCAACGAATAGTAGTGGATATACGGGCCCCAGCAGCGTAGCCTCATTGTTAGAGCATGGGAGCGAGGCGAGCCTGGGCAGTCTTCTGCCATCAGGCTGATCATCCATCAGGAGGCACGGCCCAGCGGGTACAGCCAGGGAAGCAAACCGTAGTCTGAAGTGCAGAGCCGTTTTCCATGCCAGGGGAGAGGAGTCTAAGCCATGTTGGAAGCCGTGCCACGCACGCGCTGGTCGAACAGCTACCGCCTCTTCCGGGATGGGACGCTGTTCACGGAGATTGGTCCCGCGCTTTTTTGCCGGGTAGAGGGCCTGACGGTCGCGGGACGCACCCGTCCCGTGCGTCGTGGGCGCTCTGGCCTGATCCAGGCATACCTGCTGGAGGTCAATGGCTCCTTACTGGCCCAGGCGCGGGGCTCGTGGTCTGGACGGAGCTGGTCCATCACCTGCTATGCCGGGTCCGAGCAGGGCTATCGGCTGCGACCCAGGCGACCGCTGGCCATGACCTTCGTGTTGGAGAGCAATGGCACGGCAGTCGGGACGATCCGCCCGCGGGGTCTCTGGTTCTTGTGGATTCGGCAAGTCGTGATTGACCTGCCTGATCTCCCCCTGCCACTGGTCCTCTTTATGTTCTGGCTGGCCATTACGACCTGGCATAGTCAGCATCATGACGGCGGCGGCGGAGCCATGTAAGATACAAGTGGGTCGAGCACGGCTGGCAAGCATACGAGTCCCACCCTTCTTCCAAGCAGAGGCAGATAGGCGACGTTTTTCACTGCAAGAGGAAGCAGGCAGCAAAGGAGCAACGACAATGCTAGAAGCCGTGCCCCATCATTGGTATTCAAACACCTACTCCATTCGTCAGGATGGACAGGAGATTGCAGAGATCAAGCGAGGCATCCTGCGCGAACAGGGCAGTATTGTGGTGGAAGGCCAGACATGTACCATTCGGCGCGCCGGGCTGACCGGGCCTTTTCTCTACGAGGTGGATGGCATACCCCAGGCCCAGGCCATGAGCCACTCGTTCAGGCGCCGCTTTGAGATCGACTACGCGGGCCAGCGCTACAGCCTGCGCGCGCAGTCGCTGTGGACACGTACCTTTCTGCTGGAACGCGACGGCAAAGTGCTGGGGACTATCCGCCCGCAAAGTCTGTGGAACCGCAAAGCGATCATCGAGATTCCCGGCTTTCCCCTGCCTATCGTCCTCTTCTTCTTCTGGCTGGTCATGATCCAGTGGCAGCGAGAGCAGGCCGCCGCAGCGTCAGGCGCGTAGCATCAGCGTATCATGGCCTCCTTCTTCTCTCCCTGCTGCGTTTTTTCAGGAGAGAAACGCAGAGGAGGCCCCTCGCTTGAGCCGCTCACTCACGCCAGGGAGAGGTTGCGCCAAAGGCTGTAGGTGCTGCTGCTGCTGAGGATGGCCCCGGCCTGCTGAACACGGGCCACATCTTCAGCAGTGCGGATGAAGCCGCCAGCGATGAAGGGACCAGGCAGGAGACGCCGCAGAGTGGCAGCCACTTCGGGGAACATGATGCCTGGCAGGACCTCAACAAGATCAGGGCCAGCATGGGCGATGGTACGGACCCCCTTTTCGAGGCCGGAGTCGTCAAGCAGGAGCAGGCGCTGAATGGTGATGAGCCCCTCGGCACGCGCCGCCGTCACCAGTTGCGACTTGCTGGTGATGATGGCATCGATGCCGATTTGGTGCAGATACTGGATGCCGGCGCGGTCCTTGCCGATGCCGCTGACAAGGTCGACATGCACTACGACGCGCTTGCCTCGCCGCCGCGCCTCTTCGACAAAGGGGGCCAGCTGAAAGGCATCGCCCTTCAGCAGAAAGAGGAGGGGCGTGTCCGCCTCCAGAGCAAGGCGCATATCCTCCTCCGATTTGAGCGCCGCCGCTACGGGGTAGAGACGCGCCAGACGCACAATTTCCAGTGCAGCTTGCGTATACACACCTCGGTGAAACAAGGGGGCCGTTCCTCGAAGCGCTCGACCTGCGTGGTCCAGGAGCGTCATTGTATCTTTATTATAGTCAGGAGGCAGCCTGTTTGTCTAGCCTGAGCCAGTTGACCATCTCCATCGGGGACCGGGCGGGCCTGCCCGACTGTCAGCAATTCGGCACTTGACAAAGCAAGGTGGGTTAACTATATTATAAGCAAGGCACGGGTTATTAGCCGGCCTGTACTGCTACCATTGTAGCAAAGCAGAGACAACTAAATATAGAATTGACAGGACAGTGAACTGAAAAGTCCTGAGCCAGTGTGAACAACACGGCTTGGGACTTTTTTCTTTTGCTCCTGGCAGCCAGGGCCTGCCCGCCAGCGTTGGAGACGATCCTGCGATTAAAACTTGATTCGCAGAGACGGCCTCGCAGACAGAGCTGGCAACCCTGGAGGGTGTCGAAGGGGAGAGAGCCGCTCGTGTGCTCGAGCGAAGCGGTAGCGCAGCACGGAGGCTACCGCAAGCCCCGGCAAGGCGGTATCCAGCAGAGGGGTCTGGCTCGTCATAGCAGGAGCAGGCAGGTAGGCAGGTAGCAGTACAAGGCCAGGCAAGGTCTGGGTCAATGGCAGCGGTGCCAGCGGCCCAGCAGCCCAGCAGCCTGCGCGTCTGTCACTTGCGTTTCACGCTTCACAAGCAAGCCGAAGCCGGTGGCAGGTCAAGCAGGCGGGTAGCGTGCCCGGACGCAGCGGTCCGTTCTGCGCCGGGAGCGGCGCGGCGCGGCGTCCAGGCTGGCCGATCTTTGGACAACGGAAGACGTCACAGCAACAAGAAAGGGCTTGTCTACCTATGGCGAAGTACGTCCTCGCCCTTGACCAGGGCACCACCAGTTCGCGCGCCATTGTCTTCAACCATGAGGGCGCCGTCGTCAGCCTCGCCCAGAAAGAATTCCCGCAGATCTATCCGGCACCGGGACTGGTCGAGCATAATCCCGAGGACATCTGGTCCAGTCAGCTCAGCGTCGCCCAAGAGGCCCTGCACAAGGCCGGGGCCAGCGCCGCCGACATCGCCGCCATCGGCATTACCAACCAGCGCGAGACCGCCCTTGTCTGGGAGAAGGCCACCGGCAAGCCGGTCTTCAACGCTATTGTCTGGCAGAGCCGCTTGACGGCCCCCATCTGCGACGAGCTGAAGGCCAAGGGCTTCGACAGCGAGATCCGCCAGCGGACCGGGCTGGTGACCGATGCCTATTTCTCGGGCACGAAGGTCAAATGGATTCTGGATAACGTGCCCGGCGTACGCGAGAAGGCCGAGCGGGGCGAGGTGCTCTTTGGGAACGTCGACACCTTCCTGATCTGGCGCCTCACTAAGGGCCGCGTCCATGTGACCGATGCGACCAACGCCTCGCGCACCATGCTCTACAACATCTACACGGGCGACTGGGACGATGTGATCCTCAAGGAGCTGGGTGTACCACGCGCCATGCTCCCCCAGGTAATGCCGTCCAGCACGGTCTATGGCGAGACCGACCCGGAGTTTTTCGGTGGCCCGATTAAGATCGCTGGCGTGGCCGGCGACCAACAGGCGGCGACCTTCGGTCAGGCTTGCTTTGAGGTCGGGATGGCGAAGAATACCTATGGTACCGGTAGCTTCATGCTGATGAATACCGGCGATCGTGGGGTGGCTTCGAAGAACGGCCTGCTGACAACCATCGCCTGGCGCATCAATGGGCAGACGACCTACGCGCTCGAAGGAAGCATTTTCATCACGGGCGCGGCGGTCCAGTGGCTGCGCGATGGGCTGCGCGCCATCGCGTCGAGCAGCGACGTGGAGCAGCTGGCGATGTCGGTCTCCGACAATGGCGGCGTCTACCTGGTGCCAGCTTTCGTCGGCCTGGGCGCCCCCTATTGGGACCCCTACGCTCGCGGGACGATCGTCGGTCTGACGCGCGGGTCAAGCATCGCCCACATTGCCCGCGCGACGCTGGAATCGATGTGCTACCAGACACGCGACGTGCTGGAGGCGATGACAGCGGATAGCGGCGTGCACGTGAAGGCGCTGCGCGTCGATGGCGGCGCTGTGGTCAATAATCTGCTGATGCAGTTCCAGGCCGACATCCTGGGTGTGCCAGTGCAGCGCCCCAAGGTGGCCGAGACAACGGCCCTGGGCGCGGCCTACCTGGCCGGCCTGGCGACCGGCTTCTGGAATAGCCAGCAAGAGGTGGCCGAGCAGTGGGCGGTCGATCGCACTTTTGAGCCGCAGATGAGCGCCGACCAGCGCGATGCGCTCTATGCCGGCTGGAAGCGCGCTGTGGAGCGCTCGCTGCAGTGGGAGCGGCCCGCTTCCGCTCAGTAGCCAGCGGGTGCCTGACTGATCAGGCTACCGCGCTCTCAGTCCGTCCGGCTATCCGCAGGACGCGCCTGCTGCTCGCGCCCACGTGCGCCCTGCTCCGCGGCGGATGGCCGGACCCTGGCTTTGCCCTGGTCTGTCGTCATTCATTCTTTCCTTCTTCTATCTCTCTGAGTGACAAAGGAGTTTGGATCAATGGCCCGTCAATTTACGAGCAGGCCCTCAGCGCTTGCGGGCCTGTGGGGAGAATGCATCGCCGAGTTCTTCGGCACCATGATCCTGCTGCTCTTCGGCGATGGCTGCGTGGCCACGTTCGCCCTCTTCACGAATATCGGAGCGAACAATGCAGCAACGCCCTTTGCGAACGAGTGGATCGTCATTATCTTGGGGTGGGGCCTGGCGGTGATGCTGGGCATCTATGTGGCTGGAGCCATCAGTGGCGCCCATCTGAATCCAGCGGTGACCCTGGCTCTGGCCGCTCGTGGGAAGTTCGCCTGGGGCAAGGTGGTGCCTTATTGGGTCGCTCAGGTGCTCGGTGGTTTCGTCGCTGCCGCTATTCTCTACTTCGTCTATCAGGGAGCGCTGGTGCATGCTCTGTCGCTCAATCACTTGACCATCGGGCAGATTGCCGATCCTAATGGCTACGGCGGCGTCTTCTATACGTCCCCGAAGCCTTTCGTGGGAACCTTCGGGGCCTTCTGCGATGAGTTCCTGGGTACCGCTCTGCTGGTGGGCCTGATCTTCGCTATCACCGATGGCCGCAACCAGCCGGTGCAGGCTAACTTGAATCCGCTGATCATCGGTCTGCTGGTGGTGGCGATCGGCGCCTCCTTCGGCCTGAATACGGGCTATGCCATTAACCCGGCGCGCGACTTTGGTCCGCGGCTGTGGGTCGCTATCGTGAGCGGCGGGGCCAGCCTGTCAGCCAATGATTACTACTTCTGGATTCCGATCGTGGCCCCGTTGCTGGGTGGCGTGGTCGGCGCCTTCGTCTACGACTTCACTGTCGGTAAGGTGCTGGAAGCCCGCGGCCTGACGAAGTCGGGGACAGCTGAGACCAAGGGCGAGGCAGTTCGCGTGCCCAGCGAGGCGGAGTAAGCGGCCAGTAGCCAGGTCGGTCTTCCTGGCACTGCTACTGCTGTTTGTCGTCCGTCCGCTGACTCAGGCGGTGCTCTCCGGTACGCTTCGGCTTCTGCTTTGTGTGGGCGGCGGGGAGGAAGGTTGTGCAGCCTTCTTCTCCGCCGCCACTCTGCGTTTTGGGCCGGAATTGGCAGCAGGCAAGAGGCAACTACGCCAGCAACAGCCTTCCTTACTATCCACGAGCACAGGCGAGAGGAGAGCGGGGTTTCAGTCGCTGAAAGCACTTTTTGCGGAGCTTTTTGCCAGAGCATTGAAACAGGGCACGCTCTGGTTTCAGTGTAGCACAGCTCTTTCCTGTGTAACACACTAGGAGAGGTAAGAGAGAAGAATGGCCGTTGAGAGGTGTATTCGTATGGCAGAGCACAGTTCTCGGCATGCTTTATGCAAGAGAGCAAAGCGAGAGCAGGACCCAGTCGCTTGCCTCCGCTGTGTTTCGTCTCTCCGGTTGGGTCCTGCTGCTGCCCGGGCAATGGGAGATTGCCTGGCAGGCCAGTCACACGGTTCGGTACAACGTCGGCCCGGCAGGCCACAGCGATCTGAGCGGAAGGCCAGTCACTCTTGATCTCGCCCTGGAGGGCAGGCCCTCCTCTTCTGCTGTTCCGCGCTGTGCCTGCCCTGCCGGGCCTGATCACGGGTGCCAGAGCACGCAACGCTGAGTGTCTCTCTGGCTCAGTCTGCCAACGAAGGAGCGTGCTAGATGCGACGCCTTGTACTGTTGCCTGGCGCCAGGATGGCGCTGAGACTGCTGCTGACACTACTTCTGCTTTGCCTGTGGAGCCTCTTCCTTTCCTCCCCCGGCGCACCGGCGCGGGCCACCTCTGCCGCGGCCCGCCCCTGGATGAACCGCGCTTTATCTCCCGACCGGCGCGCCGATCTGCTGCTAGCCCAGATGACGCTCGATGAGAAGATTGCTATGCTGCATGGCTGGTCTGGCGGCAGCTATGTGGGCTACATTCCAGCCAATACGCGCCTGGGTATTCCAGCCCTCGGTCTGGAGGATGGCCCCGCCGGAGTGGCCGACGGCATGACGGGCGTGACTGCTTTTCCAGCTCCGGAGGCACTGGCCGCGAGCTGGGATACGAGCCTGATGCACCAGTACGGCCAGGATCTCGGCAATGAG